>URWP01000022.1 GCA_900551645.1 uncultured Bacteroides sp. | reverse complement strand
CTACGTTGTGCCCCAGCCGGTAGGCGATGGTTTCTTCTTTACATTGGGGTATGGCAAACTTTCCAGCGGACAGTTGCTGAAGGAATTGCTCTATTATGGGGTAAGCAGCATTGCGTTGGGAACTACCGGAAGTGAACAGCAGGGGGTACGTGCCTGCACTTCGCGGATGCGTGAAGAACTTTATCCGGTCATGGAAGAACGGATGAAAGCTTTCCGTATGGATCATCCACTTGATTGAACTACCTGAATTTTAATACATAGACAAAACACACACTTATGATTTGGAACAAGAGCAAAGAATGCATGAGCCGTGAAGAGATGAGAGAGCTTCAAGGCAAGAGACTGCATAAACTGGTAGATCTGGTGTACCATAATACCCCGTTCTACAGAAACAAGCTTCAGGAGTTGGACATTACTCCCGATGATATACAGACAATAGACGATATCGTGAAATTGCCGTTCACTACCAAACAGGATTTGCGGGATAATTATCCATATGGCCTTCAGGCTGCTTCGTTGCAGGAGATTGTCCGTGTGCATGCTTCTTCGGGAACTACCGGTAATCCTACAGTAGTGGGCTATACCCGTCGTGACCTGGATATCTGGAAAGAGGCTACAGCCCGCTGTCTGGCGGCTTACGGTGTGACCCGTGACGATGTCTTTTCTGTAGGCTACGGATACGGCCTGTTTACCGGTGGACTGGGACTTCATTATGGGGTAGAGCACTTGGGAGCAACGGTAATTCCGACTTCTACCGGAAACACAGAGAAGCACCTGCATTTGCTTCGTGACCTGAAAGTGACAGGGTTGGCCTGTACACCGTCGTATGCGCTTTATCTGGCTGAGGCCATGGATAAATACGGTATGACGAAAGACGATCTTCACCTGCGTGTCGGTGCGTTCGGTGCCGAACCCTGGACAGAGAATATGCGTAAAGAAATTGAATCGAAGCTGGGACTTCAAGCCTATAACATTTACGGACTGAGTGAAATTTCCGGACCAGGTGTGTCTTACGAATGTGAATGTAAGTGCGGTTCTCATATCTGCGAAGACCATTTTTATCCTGAAATTATCAATCCGGATACGGGTGAGGTACTTCCTTATGGAGAAACAGGGGAACTGGTATTTACTACACTGACTAAAACAGGTATGCCACTTTTGCGTTATCGCACCAAGGATTTGACTTCATTAATAGCCGAACCGTGTGACTGTGGTCGTACGAGTGTGAGAATGACCCGCATTATCGGACGTTCGGATGATATGCTGATTATCCGTGGTATCAATGTCTTCCCGTCACAAGTAGAAAGTGTCATTCTCGAAATGAAGGAGTTCGAGCCTCAGTATATGCTGGTAGTCGATCGTCAGGGTACACTTGATACGCTAGAAATCCAAGTCGAACTGCGTAAGGAACTTTACTCTGACGAGATGGGTATTCTGTTGGGTTTGAAGAAGAAATTGGCCGACCGTCTGAAGAGCGTTCTGTCTATCAGTGCCAATGTCAAGCTGATGGAGCCGAATTCTATTCCACGCAGTGAGGGAAAGGGTAAACATGTAATCGATAATCGGAAACTTAAATAAAGAAATGGAGGTTGCCATGACTATCAAACAGATTTCTGTGTTCCTCGAGAACAAGAGCGGAAGAATAAATGATGTAACCAAAGCCTTGGGAAAAGCGGGTATTAACATGCATGCGTTCAGTATGGCCGAAACGACCGATTTCGGTATCCTGCGATTGATTGTTTCGGATGTAGAACGGGCGGTGGAAGTGCTGCGTGCAGCCAATTTCTCTGTGGTACAGACTGATGTTATCTGTATCAGTTGTCCCAATGTAGCCGGTTCGTTGTCGGTTATCCTTGAGCATTTGGCAGAACATCAGGTATTCATTGAATACATGTATGCTTTTGCACAAGGTGACAAGGCCAATGTAGTGATTCGTCCTACCGATTTGCAGGCTTGTCTGGAAGTACTGAAGACTGACCAATGTGATGTCCTTACCGGTAATAACTTGTAAGGTTTCTGGCAGACATAAATGCAAAGCGTCCTGGAAGAAAAGCTGGATATTAATTTTCTTCCAGGACGCTTGATTCATGTATCAGGTAAATCAGTCTTGTGAGAACTCTTTAATGCGTTGTTCTTCTGCCAGACGGCAGATAAGCAGGTAACCGTTTTTTTCTACTACGATATAACCTTCTAGGCCTTGTAGAATTACTTTGCGCTCCTCACTGGTATGTACTACGCAGTTCTTACAATCAAAGAACTTTACGTCTTGCCCTATCTGGGCGTTCCCGTTTATATCCTGATTCAGATGAGTATGCAGTGCTCCCCAGGTTCCCAAATCGCTCCAACCGAATTCTGCCGGCAATACATGGATTTCTGCTGCCTTTTCCATTACAGCATAATCTATCGAAATTTTTTCGCAAGTAGGGAAAAGGCGTTTCAGCTCTTTGTCTTCCCGTTCGGTGTATAGACTGGGAGACAGTTCATCCATTACTCCGGCGATTTGTGGCGCATATTGGCGAATAGCTGTTGTTATCGTATTTACATTCCATACGAAAATTCCTGCATTCCACAGGTAGTTTCCTGCAGCCAGGTATTTCTTGGCCGTTTCCAGGTCAGGTTTTTCACGAAATGATTCTACCTGATGGATTTCATTTCCAGCTAACTTTTCTCCGACACAAATATAGCCGTATCCTGTTTCCGGACGGTTCGGCTTCATGCCCAGTGTAACGATAGCTGTGCCTGTTTGGGTAAAATCCAACGCAAGCTGTATGCAGCGTCTGAACTCTTCAACATCGATTATTAATGCATCCGAGGGGGCTACTACGATATTGGCTTCCGGATGCCGTTGCTTGATTTTCCAACAGGCATATGCGATACAGGGAGCCGTATTACGGGCTTCCGGTTCTGACAGGATATTCTGTTCAGGAACCTCTGGCAATTGTTCCTTGACAATGGAGGTATATTTTTCTGAGGTAACTACCCAACAGTTTTCCATCGGGCAGATACCGTTGAAACGATCTGCTGTAAGTTGGATAAGGGTCTTCCCACAACCCATAATGTCGATAAACTGTTTGGGAAATGCAGGGGTACTCATCGGCCAGAAACGGCTGCCGATTCCTCCTGCCATGATGACGATGTGGTTATCTGCCATATTTATACCTATGATAAAATTCTGTATTCGTTGTTGCTGTTTAGTCCAAAAGTCAGGCTTATTTTGCAAAGCTAATGTTATTTCTGTAGATTGCAAAAGGAACTGTGGCTTTTCCGTCCCGGGAGGTGAAGGATTCTTGTCAGGTTACTTTTTTGTGGAAATATTCTGTTGGTATGTGCCGGTAACTCTGTATCTTTGTGTTGTAGTAATTTATGTTTGAGGGTGTGTATGTTTAAAGAAAAAGTATATCGATATATAACGGAAAAACAGCTTTTCCAGTCTACGGATAAAGTGTTGGTGACATTAAGTGGAGGAGCTGATTCGGTGGCTTTGCTGCGTGTTCTGCTGGAGTTGGGATTTTCATGTCAGGCTGTACATTGCAATTTTTGTCTGCGGAACGATGAATCAGACCGTGACGAAGAATTTGTGAGGGCTTTATGCCGGGAAAGGCAAGTAAATCTGGAGGTAAAACATTTCGATACGGCAGGGTATGCCAATGCACATCGGATATCCGTTGAGATGGCTGCCCGTGAATTACGTTATGCTTGGTTTGAAGAGATGCGCTGCCGGATGGGATGTAATGTTATTGCTGTAGCTCATCACAGGAATGACAGTGCGGAAACCATGTTGTTGAACTTATTACGCGGAACAGGTATCCGTGGATTGAAAGGAATTGCTCCTATCAATGGAAACGTTGTCCGGCCGCTACTTGGAGTAGACCGGGAGGAGATACGTCTGTATCTCGATGAATTGAAACAGGAATATGTCACAGACAGTACGAACCTGCAGGATGAATACATGCGAAATAAGATTCGGTTGAACATTTTTCCGCAGTTTCAGGAAATTAATCCTTCTTTTGTGGATTCCTTTCTGGAAACGTCTGAACGGTTGTCTCAAGTAGAGGCTGTTTACCGGAAAGAGATAGATAAGGGGTTGGAGCGTGTTCTGAAAGATAGCATGCAGATGGATATTGAAGCTTTGTTGAAGGAAGTTTCACCGCAGGCTTTGCTCTACGAGTGGCTTCACCCGTTTGGATTCAATGCCAGTCAATTAAGAGATATTTATCAAGGGTTAAACGGACCTTGCGGACGATGGTATCAAACGTCAGAATGGAGGTTATTGCGTGACCGGAACTTCCTTATCCTTTCGTCTAAAGAGATGGCAGATATACATTATCGGCTGATAGTGGAGCGTTTTTCGGTGGCAGAACCTTTCTGTGTTCCTCATTCATCGGATAAGGCTTATCTGGATGCAGACAAGGTTACGGAACAACTTTCGCTCCGTAAATGGCAGTCGGGAGATTGTTTTGTCCCTTATGGAATGAAGCATTTCAAGCGGATACGTGATTATTTGCGTGATAGAAAATTTACCCGTTTCGAAAAGGAAACGCAACAGGTGGTAACAGCTGGTGATACAATTGTCTGGCTGGTAGGTGAACGTACAGACGACCGTTTCCGGGTGACTGGACAGACACGGAATATTCTTGTTCTCTCGGTTGAAAAAAGTTCATAACGGTGATATTTCAGCCTGTTGAATGACTGCATGAAGGGCCATACATTAAAAAACATGAAAAAAGAGGAAGAAAGTATAGACTATTGGCTGATTTGTATTTACTTTGAGTGATTTAACTTATTAATTGTTGGTAGAATGGACGAACTGATTGCTAAAATTAAAGAATTGAGTGCTACTGTAGTGGTTGATGCAGAGATGCAGGCTGCGAAAGGAAACAAGCCAGCCGGTACACGTGCTCGTAAGGCATCATTGGAACTGGAAAAAGTTTTGAAAGAATTCAGAAAAGTATCTTTGGAAGAATCAAAGAAATAATTGTTTCTACTTTTGAATGAACTTGAAAGAGATTGTATCTTTCTTTCTTAAGAAATGATACAATCTCTTTTGTATGTAAACAAGTAACAAGCGTATGGACCGGAAACGATATATCGGGTGGATTGGTGCGGGCTTTGTATGTGCGTCAATTGTAGTTTCTTGTACCTCTGCGAACCAGAGGCAATCTTTATTGCATACAGCCGATTCGTTGAATCAGGTTTCCTACGCATTGCGTTATAAAGATTTATCTAAAGCGGCACGGGCTGCCGGACAAGCGTATGAATATTCTACAGCTTCGCCTTCCATACGGGCGGAAGCATTGAACAACATGGCTTTCTGTGCCTTTATGCGTATGGATTTCGAACAGTCTATCCGGTTGTATCGGAAAGCTTTATCAGCCAGTAGCAACGAGGTGGAAAGTCTGATAGCCGATATTGGACTGATGAAAATCTGCCAGCGTACTTCGATGAATAAGGAGTTCTATGATTATCGGAACAGTGCAATGCGGCGAATCAGGCGGATACAGGAGGATCAGATTTCCTTGGAAAATGATGCTGTCAGAAAACGGATGAATTATGCCCTTTCGGAGTTTTATATTGTTTCAGGTATCTATTATTATTATTTGCAGCAAGAAGAGGAATCATTGGCTTCTATAGAAGCTGTTTCGCCAGATTGGATAAAAGCAGATTCAGCACAATGGCTTTATTATCTGTATATGAAGGGATCTGGCGGAATGTACCGTGGAGCTTCGGTCTCCGAAATAACAAAGGGGGAGTTCAGTTGCCTGGTGGAGTGTTTGCAGGTAAGTCATGCACAAGGGTATATATACTTTGAGGCAAATGCCTTGCAGGCGATGGCCGAACTGTTGATGTTCCGTGCTAACCGGGAGTTACTTTCCAAAGAGCGTGAAGGCCTGATGCGAATGGTCAACCCCAATGATATATCTTTGGATTCTTTACCTTTACGTTTCACGAGTGAAGCCCTACGGCTGTTCAAACGTTACGGAGACTGGTACCAGATTTCGGGGACTTATCGTACTATGGCCAGTTACTATAACTCCATGGGTGAACCGGAAAAGGCTTTGCGGAACTTGGCCGAGGCTTTGGGGTATGTCAACCGTCATCATGAAAAATACTATCATTGTGAAGATACTCTTGATCGTTTATTTACTTTTGTACCTGGTCAGGAACGGTCTACAGAGCTGACCTGGATTAACGATGAAGGTATCAAGACTGTTCCGGAATGGATTGCCCGTTTACGGGAGCAGCTGAGCCGGACGTATGCGGCTATGGACCGTAAGATGGAATCGGATTTTAATCGGAACATTTACCTGGATATTCTGGATTATACCCGTCAGGATAAGGAATTGGAAAGCCGTTATGGTATGTTGGAGTCGGAATCAAGCCAATTGAACGGTTTGCTGTTGCTGGTGGGAATCAGTTTTATTTTGTTAGTGCTGGTTTTTATTTTCCTGAACCGCTATTGGAGAAGCCGGAACACTCAATATGTAAATGAACTGAAGAGAGTGCTGGAGGTGTGTCGGAAGATTACATCTTCTGTTCCTCCCCAGGCTTCAGGAATGGAAGAAATCAAGGAAGCCGTGTGCCGGACAGTGCAAGAGGACCTGCTTGATATCTTTCATTCTGAAGAATTATGGATTGAGGTAGCCGGTGATGATACCGAGGAATGTCCCGATTGGATGAAGTCGGAACAGGTAGTGAATTATGCGTTGGTATCTCCTGGTAAGCAGGAGCCGGTGGGGACCTTGTGGATTAAACCATTGAGATCTCTCCGAAAAGAGGAAAAGGTACTTGTAAAACTTCTGGTACCTTATTTGGCATGGACACTTGAAAACGGACAGAATCTGGTTTCATTGGATGATGAACGACGCAGAGTTGAGAAAGAACAGTATGTGCATGAGAAACATTTAGTGGAAAACAAATGTGAGAATGAAGTGAAGAAAGCATGTATGGCTTTGGTGACCGGTATTTTGCCATATATAGATCGGGTAGTGAATGAAGTGCACAAATTGCGTATCTTGCCTTCCCGTAATCATGCTTTAAAAGCGGGAAAACTGCAATATATCGATGAACTCATCACCCGCATCAATGAATACAATGACATCCTGTCCTTATGGATTAAGATGCGGCAAGGTACGGTCAGTCTGAATATCGAGAGCTTTGAACTGAATGAGCTTTTCCAGACCTTGGCCAAAGGCAGACGCTCGTTCGAGCTGAAGCATCAGACTTTCGTGGTTTCACAGACTACAGCGGTAGTGAAGGCCGACAAGGCGCTGACGTTATTTATGATTAATACTCTTGCGGAAAATGCCCGTAAATATACTCCTGCAGGTGGACATATCGAACTTTCTGCGGAAGAAACAGAATCTTATGTGGAGATTGCGGTGGCAGATAATGGACCGGGGCTTTCGGAAGCAGATGTAAACCGTATTTTAGGAGAAAAGGTTTACGATTCCAAACAGATAGGTATGGATACAGCCATTGACACACAGTCCCTGCAGAGGCAGAAAGGACACGGATTTGGGTTGATGAACTGTAAGGGAATCATCGAAAAATACAGGAAAACGAATGTTCTGTTTCAGGTCTGTACTTTCCGTATCGAAAGTACTCCTGGAAAGGGAAGCCGTTTTTTCTTCCGCTTGCCTAAAGGAATTCAACGTTTGGGGATATGGGTGGGTATCCTGGTTTGCGGAATGCAATTGGGAGGGTGTTCTCAAAATGCTTCTGATTCCCGGATGGTAGAGCGTGGACAGGATACGTTGACAATCCCTTCTGCCGTAGCTTCCTACGATAGCTTGTTGGCGATAGCTAATGACTATGCTAACCGGGTATATGATAATAATGTCAATGGAGATTATGCAACCGCATTGATCTTGGCGGATAGTGTACTTTATTATATGAATAAACATTATCTGCAATATTCTGACAGTGTAGGACCCTTGACGCGCTTGTAGGGGGCAGGCAAGGCAGCCGAGTTGACTTGGCTGGCCAATGGCTTCGATACAGATTATTACATTTTGCTGGATGTGCGCAACGAAGCGGCTGTAGCTAGTCTGGCTGTTAAGGATTTTCGTCGTTACCGTTATAACAATGCTGCCTACACTACACTCTACAAACTGTTGAGCGAGGACAATTCGTTGGATTATTATTGCAAGCAGATGCAGCAATCGGCCAATAATAAGCTGATAGCTTTGGCTATTTTTTTGCTGTTGGTGCTTGGGGGGATTGTTGCCTATTACTTGTTATATATCCGGAAACAGCTGCATTATCGTTACAATATGGAGCAGGTCTTTGCTGTCAATAATGCTTTGTTCCTTGCATCGGCCAAAGCCGAGAAAGAGCCGGTATCGAGTATTTCCTGTGTCCTCGTGAACGAGGTGTTCAACGAATTGAATGAGTTGATACCACTGGCTAATTTAGCCTTGATGGTTTATAATGAAGAGTTGAAGATATTTGAAACGGCTTATTATCAGGAGGTCACAGAGGATGGGCTGGAAGAACGGATGAAACGTACTTTCGAGAAGGAGCAGATACTTTGGGCTACTGATGCCGGTTGGTGCTTTTTGCCTTTGTGGAACGAGGCGGGAGGTGGAAAGCATTGCATCGGGTTGTTGGCTTTACAGACTTCCCGGCCTTATAATCAGGAAGAGGACCAGTTGCTGGTACAATTGATGTCCGGTTATTTGGGAAATGTTCTTTATCATACATTAGTGACCGTGCAGAGCAAATTCCATGATATTGAGTTGGCTCAGGATGATGCACGCAGGACTTCGTTTGAAGAAAATCAGTTGCATGTACAGAATATGGTGCTCGACAATTGCTTGTCTACCATCAAACATGAAACCATTTATTATCCGAATCGTATCAAGCAAATTGTGGACCGCTTGACGCAAGAAGAATTAGCTGGCCGGGAGGAGCAGGAGCAGCTGGAAGCCATGTCGGAACTGGTGGAATATTACAAGGAAATATTTACCTTGTTGACTTCGTGCGCAGCCCGGCAGTTGGAAGGAATTACATTCCGGCGTTCGGACATCAATGTAGAGGAAATCTCGACTCACTCTTTGTGTTATTTGCAACGGATGAGCCGGAAATTGCCTTTCCGTTTGACGCTGGAGGTTGAGGCTGCACCCTTATGGGTGTCAGGTGATAAAGTTTTGCTGGCCTTTCTTCTGGAGAATCTACTGGATGAGGCTATGCGTTTTTCTCAGGAAGGGAGATTAATGCTTAAAATTTATCAGACAGAAGCGTTCGTTCGTTTTGATTTTATCGATTCTCGTCGTAATTTTACGCAGTCGGAACTGAACGATCTGTTTTATCCGGATAAGAATCGGATGCGGCAGGGAGGCTCGGGTGGAGGTTTGGCCGGTACTGAATATTTGGTATGCAAGCAGATAATCCGTGACCACGATGAGTTTGCCGGGTTGAGAGGATGTCGTATCAATGCCGAATCTATGCCTGACGGGCAAGGGTTTATGGTATGGTTTACTGTTCCTAACCGGGTAATTAAATGAAAGGATTTATGGAAAAGTTTAAAGTAATTATTGTAGAGGATGTTAAGCTGGAATTGAAGGGGACAGAGGAGATTTTTCGCCATGAAATTCCAAACGCAGAGGTAATAGGTACCGCTATGACTGAAGCTGAATTTTGGGAACTACTGAAGCAGCAGACCCCTGATTTGGTATTGTTGGATTTAGGTTTGGGTGGTTCTACTACCATCGGGGTAGATATCTGTGCCCGTTTGCATCGGGAACATCCGGAACTGAAAGTGTTGATTTTTACCGGTGAAGTATTGAACGAGAAACTTTGGGTGGACGCTTTGGATGCTGGAGCAGACGGAATCATTTTAAAGACCGGGGAACTTCTGACAGCGACAGATGTGCAGGCTGTTATGGATGGTAAGAAATTGGTCTTCAATTATCCTATATTGGAAAAAATTGTAGAACGTTTCAAACAGACCGTGATGACCGAACAGAGGAGACAGGAAGCTTTCATCAATTATGATATCGATGAGTACGATGAACGTTTGCTTCGTCATCTGGCTTTAGGCTACACTAAGGAGATGATAACTAATCTGAAAGCTATGCCTTTCGGAGTGAAGTCTATCGAAAAAAGACAGAATGATTTGATAAACAGATTATTCCGGCCAGACGAACGAGTCGGAGTAAATGCTTGCCGATTGGTGACACGTGCTTTTGAACTCCGTATTCTGGACATCGATTACCTGGAACCGGATGAAGACTAGGAGATTCATACATCCGGCAACGGTGTTCTTTCTACTCACCCTTCTGGTAGTCTGTGTATCATGGGTGGGAAGTATCTATGCTTGGGGACAGGTACAGAATTTGCTTAGTGCGGAAGGACTGCGCTGGATACTTCGGTATGCGGGCGACTGTTTTACACGGTCGTCACTGGTGGGAACAATGCTTCTGCTTTTTCTGGGTGGTGGACTTTGGGTAAATTCCGGCTTGCTGGAGTCATGCCGGCAATACTGGAAAAATGAGCGGAAACTTTCCAGAAAAGAACGCCGGGGGTTGTTTTTGTCATGGACAACAGGAGGGATGTATCTTCTGTTATGGCTTTTTTTGGACCGCTTAATGTGGTTCGGAGTGCTACGGGGACTCTGGCAGATTCTCCGTTATCGGACGGAATCTGTTACGTAGTATCTTTAGGTCTTGGGCTGATGGGAGCCGTATACGGTTTTGTGACGGATTTTTATCGGAATGATGCTGATGTCGTACGGGGTATGTCTGGTCTGTTCCGTATACTTCCGGAATATTTCGTGACCTTATTTTTTATTATCCAATTCTTTGCGATATTCCAGCATTCGGGGTTATACCTCTTTTTTGCATTACCGGCATCAATCTGGGAAGGCATCTATTATGTCTGTTGTCTGTTTCCTCTATGGTATAGCAGACCGCATAAGATTTTATGAGTGATTTATATGTTGAACTGTTAAATGATAAATGCAAATTGAAATGAAAAAAAGTATTTTTTGGGCAGCTGCCGGGCTGATAGCACTGGCTGCTTGCCAACAGCAGCAATCAGGTTTTACAATCCAGGGTACGGCAGTAGGTGTTGCCGACGGTGATACCATTTACCTGCAGAATTTTGATGGAACTAACATGGTGAAACTGGATTCAGCTATTGTCAAGAATGGAACGTTTGAATTCAAAGGTACGCCGGATTCATTGGTAACAAGCCGTTTTGTTACCTATATGAAAGGGGATAACCGTATATCTACCATGCTTTTTGTAGAAGATGGAGTTATCAACGTGACATTGGATCCTGAAAACAGCAAGGTATCTGGAACTCTTAACAATGACATCCTCCAACAGTTCTCAGATACGTTTGCCGCCATCTCTAAAGAGTTGAATGAGGCTTACATGAAGAGTCAGCAGGATTCTACTTTGACGGAAGCTCAACAAGATTCCGTAGAACTGGCTTTGGACCAGAAACAGGAAGAAGGGCTTGCTAAAGTATTCGATCTGGTATCGGCTAATATAGATAAACCGGCAGGCGTTTATTTGCTGTCTTCTTTTGGACCGTCGTTCGATGTGAAGAAAATTCAGCCATTGTTCGAGCGTATTCCGGCCGCTTACAGCAACGACCCTGAAATTGTATCCTTGAAGGAATACGTTGATACCGCCGTCAAGACATCCGAAGGTGAGAAGTATATTGATTTTACAATGGACTCTCCAGAAGGAAAACCAGTCAAACTATCAGATTATGTATCTAAAAATGTATATACGTTGATTGATTTTTGGGCTAGCTGGTGCGGACCATGTAAACGTGAAATGCCGACAGTAGTAGAAGCGTATGATATGTATAAGAATAAAGGTTTTGGAGTAGTAGGCGTTTCTTTGGACAATAATGCTGAAAGCTGGAAACAGGCAATCAAGGAATGGAACATTACCTGGCCGCAGATGTCCGATTTGAAAGGATGGCAATGCGAGGGAGCTTCGTTGTATGGAGTACGTGCCATTCCGGCAACGGTTTTGGTTGACCAACAGGGAACCATCATTGCGCGTAACCTGAGAGGGGCGGCACTTATGAAAAAGTTGGGTGAACTTATGAAATAATCCTTTAAACAGACAAGCCGTATTTCTACTCGGTACAGAATAGAAATACGGCTTCTTTATTGGAGTATGGAGAAAATTCTGAAACTTGTTATGAATCGTTCTCAGAATATTTTTTATCCGATTTTGCTGATTCTTTTCAATTTCTCTTCTTCTATCAGTTTTATTTTTCGTCCGTCGATGATGATGAGTTTTTCTGCCGCAAAATTAGATAATGTACGGATAGCGTTTGAGGTAGTCATATTTGACAAATTAGCCAGATCTTCGCGTGAGAGATAGATACTCAGTGTACATTGGTCTTCCTCTACGCCATAGGTATCTTTCAGGAAGAGAAGCGATTCTGCAAGGCGTCCACGAATGTGCTTTTGGGTCAGGCTTACGGTCCGTTCATCGGATATACCCAAGTCTTTAGAGAGTTGTTTGATAAAGAACATTGACAGTTCCGGATTTTCCTGTATCAGTTTGACTATAGTCGGCATCGGAATCAGGCAGATGGTACAAGGCTCGAATGCCGCTGCGGCAGTAACGTAATTTTCTTCTGCAAAGTAGGCCCTGTAAGCAAAGTACTCATGGCTTTTGATGACACGGATAATCTGGCTACGTCCACCCACTCCGTCTTTGTAAATTTTTACTTTCCCGCTTAGCAGGCACATGAGGTAATTGGGCGTTTCCCCTTCACAATAGATGTTTTCGTTTTTCTTGTATTTTTGTATAGTAAAATCTTTTGCCAGAATTTCTTTCTGTTCCTGTGTCAGTGGTTGCCACAAATCGGGGATGCTTTCGGCAATCTCGAGCTCTGTTAGTTCCTTCTTCATCATTTACAATGTTACAAAACCGTGTTATATAGCACAAAGGTAAAATAAAAAATCGAAATAGTGGTTTTAAGGTTTAAAAAATATCATCCCAATAGCTTTTTTATTATATATTTGTCCGATAAAATAGGTAGCATTGAAGTTTTTTTACCGAGTATATGGCATTATGTTGTTGCTATGCTTTTTTGCAGGTGTGGCAAATGCTTCGGAACCGGGAAGTACTACCCGGCCGGAAAAGGGGACAACTGTACCCGATTCCATTATGGAATTGCTGTTTCAAGGTGCAGAAGTCAATTCTCGTAGAATCAAGGAATATCAGTGTAGCCTCTATCTGAAGGGTAAGCTCACGGTACATAAGCGCAACCGAATCATCAAGTATGTACCTTCCATGTTCAAGTTGGAGAAAGACATCAATCAGTATATGCATGAATCTATCAGTGATTTGCATTATACGGCTCCCGATATTTATGACCGGAAAATCAGGGCGGTTTCAACTACTTTCCCGAACCCGTATGGCGAGGTGTTTGACATCATGGATTACATGAAGTTCAATCTTTATGGTTCTTCTGTAATGGAAAATAAAGTATTATCACCGTTAAGTCGATCTTCCTATCGGCTATATCAGTATTTTATCGAGGGTATTGCGGAACATTCAGACAATCGGGTTTATCATATCAGGGTAGTTCCTTTGTTTCAAAGTACGCAGTTACTGGAAGGTGACTTCTGGATATCTGATAAAGACTGGACCGTCAAGCATCTTGATGTACATGGTAAATATGCTTTGATTTCTTTTCATCTGTCTATGCATATGGGGAATACGGAAGAAACCAGATTCTTGCCTCAGTTGTTTAATCTGGATCTCGATTTCAAGTTTCTGAGGAATCACCTGGAGATGAACTATACCGGATGGATGACATATGGAAAAGTGGAACTTTTTTCGCCTGAGGGGAAGGAGTGGTTGAATTTGCGTAAGACACGTTCTCATAATCTCTCCAATTCATATACATTGACCTGCGATACGACCCAGTTGGTACTTGATCTTGATTCCTTTAACCGTGTTCGTCCGATTCCGTTGGATGATGAAGAAGAAGAGATGTATAAAAAGCGCAAAGAACGTATTTTGTTTCAAACGACACTGGATTCTTTGCAAAAGTCACTGCCGGTTACACGACGGAAAAAGAATCTGGTCTTTTGGGGGCAGTTGGGCGATGCCTTGATTAGCAGTTATAACATTGACCTGTCAAAAGTGGGGAGTGTGAATTGTTCTCCGATTATTAATCCGCTGTATGTGAGTTACAGCCATCGGAATGGTATTTCTTATAAGCAGGTGTTTAAATACAACAAGCTGTTTCATGATGGCCGTTTGTTGCGTATTGTGCCCCAGGTGGAATATAATTTCACTAAGAGGGAACTCTATGCCAGTGCGGATTTACAATATGTCTACAATCCCCGGAAACAGGGACGCCTGGAGATAAGTGCAGGTAACGGTAACCGGATTTACAGTAGTGTGGTATTGGACCAGTTGGCCGCACAACCGGATAGTACCCTCAGTTTCGACGGATTGAATCTGGATTATTTCAAGGATGTGTATGTCAACGTTTCCCATAACGTTGAGGTGGTGAACGGCTTGCAGCTGTGGACGGGTGTAGCCATGCATTGGCGATATACCAAAAGCACCCCTGAGGTAGAAGCCAGAGTCCGTTCTAAATATAACAGTTTTGCACCTCGTCTGCGGGTGGAATGGACACCGGGAATGTATTATTACATGAATGGTAACCGTAAGGTGAATGTCGGTTCGCACTATCCTACATTTATGCTCGATTATGAACGGGGTTTGCATATCTTGAAAAATTCTGGAAAATATGAACGAATTGAGGTTGCCATGCAGCAGATAATTCGGCTGAAACAGGTGAATTATATTGCTTATCGGATAGGTGCCGGATGTTTTACTAATCAGGATGACCTTTATTTTGTGGATTATGTAAATTTTGCTAATCGAAATCTTCCTCAGAGATGGGATGATGAAATTGGTGGAACCTTTCAGATGTTGGATGGTCGCTGGTACAATGCTTCTAGTCACTATATTCAGGGGAATCTGACCTATGAATCACCCTTTATTCTGCTTTATCCGGTTTCCAGACTGCTTTCGTTTGTCCAAAAAGAGCGTCTGTATGCCGGTATTCTGTTTATGCCGTATCTGAATCCGTATATCGAATTGGGCTATGGGGTTGCCACACATCTGTTTGATGCAGGTATATTCATTGGAAATGAAAAAGGTAAATTTACCTCCATTGGATGTAAATTTACCTTCGAATTGTTCAATGATTGATCTTTTTTTCAGTCAGGTTATTTGCGTAGGAAATCGGCTTTCGTCCGGCACCAATAATGTATTTTAATCTGTAATGCCCAAAGCGGACGAAGCCAGTCGAAGAACAGGAAGAAGCAACAGGACTTTTCGCCGGTTGCCTTTGCCGTTTTTCGGAAAATGTTCATGGTCAATATGAAACGAAGTAGCCAAAGTGCAGTAATAATTCCTGTATATATCCATTCATAATGACGGATATTCATTATTAGTCCGGCTATTGTACATAAGTGGAACAAGGCGCATGTCCAGGTTTCCAGACCGTTCATGAGTCGGGTTGTTCCATGATAGAACTTACCGGTTACCAGTCTGTTCACTTTGTCCTCAAACCAGATACGCTTGAATGAAGGAACTTTCTGTTCCATGAAGCTGTCTGGATGCAGAGCGACTGCTGTATTGTCGGAGTTTGCCAGTGCGTTGATGAACAGGTCGTCATCTCCACGTTGCAGGGTAAGTTGGTCGGCAAATCCTTTATGGCTGTTATATACCTTTTTCCGATAAGCCAGATTTTGTCCGATGCCCATGTAAGGATGCTTGTTCAGTGCGGCTCCCAGGTAGCGCATGGCCTGAAGCAGGTTGTCAGCTTTGATGCGTTTACCGAAAAGTCCTTTCTCACCGGTATATCTGCAATACCCTAGCACGATGTCTGTACTTTCCTGAAAATGTACGGCCAGATGCTTCAACCATTGGTCGCTTACGGGTTTACACGTAGGTTCTGTTACGACAATCCAGTCATACCTGCTGGCTTTTATTCCCATGGCGATTCCCAATTTCTTGCGACTTATATATCGGGCAGTTTGCGGAATGAAGGTGTGATACAGATTCGGATAGTCGTTTTCCAGCAGTTTTAGAATCTCTTCGTCTTCGCCGGCGGACTGGTCGTTTACAACAATCACTTCATAGGAAGGATAATCTTGGGTCAGAATAGCCGGAAGATTTTCTTTCAGCGTTTGGCCAGAATCCTTGGTGACAATGATGACTGAGAGGGGAGGACAATTGTCTGGAACCGTTTCAGTCTGAGCCTGCATACGTGAGGCCCGGTACATCTTGGCATATATGCAGAACAGGTATATCAACTGTATGAGGCAGAAAAGTCCGCAAGCGCCGGTCAGCACCTGGCAGATGAGTGTATAATCCATAGCTGTCATATCTTTCTATCTTTTGAAATTTCTTACAAAATTAGAAGAAATAGTTGAATGATGAACGTTGAAAGGGCATATAAAAACTCCTTTTCTTCCATTGAAGCTGATAAAATATCGCTATCGAAAGAAAAGGAGTTGTAAATTATCAAGATGGTCAGCACCTTAAATAAGTTCGTCGGAGGTGTATCCTTGCGGGAGGGCACGGCAGTTATAGGCCGAAGCCATAATCTCACCGTAGGCGCCTGCTGAACGGAGGGCAATCAGGTCTCCTCGTTTGGTTTTGTTCAGGTCGATGGCCTTGCCGAACACGTCCGATGACTCACAGATAGGACCTACTACGTCATAAGTTTCTACAGGCTCGTCCGAAGAAATGTTCTCTATCTTATGATAAGCCTGATAAAGAGCCGGACGAATCAGGTCGGTCATACCGGCATCTACAATGGCGAATTGCTTGTTGGTTCCTTGTTTTACGTAGATGACCTTTGTTATCAGACTACCACATTGGCCTACTACTGCACGTCCCAATTCGAAGTGGAGAGTCTGTTGCGGACGCAGACGTAAGTGCTTATGGTAAGTCTTGAAATATTCGGCGAAGTCCGGAATCGGCTGACGGTTAGGGTGTGCGTAGTCGATACCCAATCCGCCACCTACATTGATATGCTCCACGATAATCTGGCGGGCAAAGAGTTTTTCCTGCAATTCATTCACCCGGTTACACAAAGCAATGAAGTCGCCCATGTCCAGAATCTGTGAACCAATGTGGAAATGAAGTCCCACGAATTTTACATTGTTCATGGCCAGCGCACGGTCAATGATCATATCCATATCCTCCATACTGATACCGAACTTGTTTTCGGCCAGTCCGGTAGTGATGTTAGCGTGTGTATGGGCACCTACATCCGGATTAATACGGAAAGCGACACGGGCAATTTTATTCTTGGCAGCAGCCAGTTCATTGATGACCTCCAGTTCGGGAACAGATTCTACATTGAAGCAGAAGATATCGTAGTCCAGCCCCAGGTTAATCTCCCAGTCTGTCTTTCCGACTCCGGCATATACAATTTTGCTGGCTGGTATACCTGCTTTAATGGCCGCTTTGATTTCGCCACCACTCACACAATCGGCCCCTAGTCCGCTTTCACGGATGATGCTCAGTATTTTCGGGTTGGCATTAGCCTTCACTGCATAGTGTACGCAGAATTTGTTGTACTTGCCACTCTCTTCCTTGATTGTCTGCAGGGTTTGTCGGAGCAGGTTCGCATCGTAATAATAGAACGGTGTTTCCAGTTCACGGAATTTATTCAAAGGGAAGATACCTTTCATAAATTTACTTGATACTTTTAAATGGTTTTCTTGAAATATTAAGGTGATTAAAAAAACGGATGATGGACTCTTGGAGAGGCCGTATCATCCGTTTTTCTATAGTGTCAGGTTATTTCTTGTTGTTGAACAGTACGTCGCTCAATTCCTGCAGAGCTTTCTTCTTGTCCGATTCCCGGATCAGGAAAGAAATGTTGTAGTTACTGCCTCCGAATGAAATCATACGTACCGGAATGTCCTTCATGGCATCGAGCGCACGGGCTTCGAAACCTACGTTTTCCCATTCTAAATCACCCACTACGCATACGATACACATATCATGGTCAACAGTTACCGTACCATATTTTTTCAGGTCGTTTACAATTTCGTTCAAATGTTTGGTATTGTCTATCGACATCGATACACCTACTTCCGAAGTGCAGACCATATCGATTGCGGTCTGATAGCTTTCAAATATTTCGAAAACCTTGCGCAGGAATCCGTGAGCCAGCAGCATACGGCTGGATTTAATCTTAATGGCTGTTATGTTATCCTTGGCAGCTACTGCCTTGATTTTACCCTTTTCCGTTTCGTTGGAAATCAAGGTACCAGGAGCAGAAGGTTCCATTGTATTCAACAGGCGTACAGGAATATTGGCATATTTAGCAGGCTGTACACAAGTCGGGTGAAGAATCTTTGCACCGAAATAAGCCAGTTCTGCGGCTTCTTCAAAGTGCAGCTGACGTACCGGAGAGGTCTTGTCTACCACACGTGGGTCGTTATCATGCATACCGTCGATGTCTGTCCAAATCTGGATTTCAGATGCGTTGACAGCAGCACCAATCAGGGATGCCGTGTAGTCACTACCACCTCGTTGCAGGTTGTCCACTTCACCGTATGCGTTACGGCAGATGAATCCTTGAGTGATATAGATTTCCTGACCCGGATGGGCTTCCAATTGCAATGCTAATTTTTCGCGGATGTAGTTCAAGTCCGGTTCGCTGTTCTTGTCTGTCCGCATGAAGTCCAGTGCAGGCAGCAGTGTTGCTTTGATACCCTGTTCACACAGATAGTTTGTTACCATATTGGTAGAGATGATTTCTCCCTGTGCCAGAATTACCTTTTCTTCGAACAAGGTAAAGATGTCTTTTGTATAGGAACGGATGTAGTCAAATACTGATTTGACGAATTCCAGTGTCTTCTGTTTATATTCTTCCGTAGAATAAAGCTCATCAATGTGCTGTTTGTACTTGGCCTCCAGATTATTGATGATTTCATTCGCACCTTCGGGATTTTTCTTGTACAGATAATCCGAAATTTCAACCAACGTGTTCGTTGTACCCGACATGGCAGACAGAACTACAATTTTCTGTTCTCCGTCAGTAATCAATTTGGCTACATCTTTCATTCTTTGGGCAGAACCTACCGATGTACCTCCAAACTTTAAAACCTTCATTTTACGTTTCGAATTTTAAATGTTCTTATTATTGTATTTCAGTTTGCAAATGTAAGAATAAAAATGCAGATGTCTGATATTTTTGTTCTTAAATTCACGTATTCTTTTAAATTTTTAGCCTTCTGTCACAGGAATGAGATGATGGCTCTCACAACGGTATACTTTCCCGGGGTATTCTCCAAGCAGGTTCAGGTTGTGGGTAGTCATGATGATGGCCGACCCTTGTGCACAAATTTCGCGTAACAGTTCCACAATCATCCTTCCGGTTTCCACGTCCAGATTCCCCGTCGGTTCGTCGGCCAGCAAGATTTCCGGTTTGTTCAGGATAGCCCGGGCGATAACGATGCGTTGCTGCTCGCCGCCCGACAATTCGTTCGGCATCTTGTAGCCTTTGTTCTCCATGCCCACCTGCTTCAAAACTTCGTTGATGCGTTCTTCTATCTCGTACTTCCGTTTCCATCCCGTAGCCTGGAGAACGAACTTCAGGTTGTCGTGTACGGTACGGTCGGTCAGGAGTTGGAAATCCTGAAATACGATGCCTAGTTTCCGGCGTAGGGGAGCGATGTGCTTCCGCTTGAGTTTCCGCATGTTGTTACCCAGTACGGTTGCTTCGCCTTCGGCTATCTCCAGCTCACCATAGATGGTTTTCAGGAAAGTGGATTTACCGCTTCCTACTTTCCCGATGAGATAGACAAATTCTCCTTTCTGAAGTTCGAAGTCGACCCCTTTCAGTACACCGAGTTCCTGCTGGTTAATGTCTACACCTTTATAAGAAATAAGTACTTGCTCTTCCATGCAACTCATTAATGTTTCTTCCAGGATGGTTTGTGGCGCTCTTTCAATTCACGGGCCAGGTCCTCGATGCGGTATCCTTTCGAAGTAAGCAGTACAATAAGATGGTATAACAGGTCAGAACCTTCATAAATCAGTCGTTCGTCGGTTCCGTTGCAGGCTTCAATGATGGTTTCTACGGCTTCTTCACCTACTTTCTGAGCCATCTTGTTTACGCCCGATTTGAATAAGCTGGTTGTATATGAGCCTTCTGGCATTTCTTCGTACCGTTTGTCTATAAAGTCCTGCAGCTCTTTCAGGAACATGATGTCCTGTTCGTTTTTTTCTCCCCAACAGGTATCTGTACCGGTATGGCATACCGGACCTACAGGGTTTACCATAATCAGTAGTGTGTCATTGTCGCAATCGGCCTTGATGGAAACCACGTGCAGAAAGTTTCCGCTTTCTTCGCCTTTGGTCCACAAGCGGTTTTTAGTACGGCTGAAAAAAGTCACTTTCCCGGTCTCTACGGTTTTCTGGTAGGCTTCCTGGTTCATGAAGCCCAGCATCAATACTTTCTGTGTACTGTTATCTTGTATGATGGCCGGTATCAGGCCGTTCATTTTTTCGAAATCCAATTCCATGGTTGTATGTTTTAAAAAGTTATAATCGTACGTTGATTCCTTCGTCGCAAAGATAGCGTTTTAATTCGGGTATCGGAATTTCTCCGAAATGGAAAACACTGGCGGCCAGTGCCGCGTCGGCTTTCCCTTCCGTGAATGCGTCACGGAAATGTTCTTTCTTTCCGGCTCCTCCCGAAGCGATGACCGGAATGCTGAGCAGACCGCTGAGTTCGGCCAGTGCCTGGTTGGCATATCCTGTCTTCACTCCGTCATGGTCCATGCTGGTAAACAGGATTTCTCCGGCTCCTCGGTCGTTCACTTCACGGGCCCATTCCATCAGATACCGGTCCGTTTCCACTCGTCCGCCGTTCAGATAGCATTTCCAGCCAGTTTCGGTCTGCTTGGCGTCAATGGCTACC
>URWP01000021.1 GCA_900551645.1 uncultured Bacteroides sp. | reverse complement strand
TTTGGAACAGGGAGCCAAACTGGAAGAAATGGCCGGAACCATCCAGAATGATATCTTAAAAGAGTTTATGGTGCGTAACACTTATATTTATCCACCTGCCTTTTCCATGAAGATCATCTCTGACATATTTGAATATACCTCACAAAAAATGCCTAAGTTCAATTCCATCTCCATCTCGGGCTACCACATGCAGGAAGCAGGTGCCACAGCAGATATTGAATTGGCTTATACACTGGCCGATGGATTGGAATACCTCCGTGCCGGTATTGCAGCCGGTATCGATATTGATGCATTTGCTCCTCGTTTGTCTTTCTTCTGGGCTATCGGTATGAATCATTTTATGGAGATAGCCAAGATGCGTGCTGCCCGTATGCTGTGGGCCAAGATCGTGAAACAGTTCAATCCGAAGAATCCGAAGTCTTTGGCATTGCGTACTCACTCACAGACTTCAGGTTGGTCGCTTACTGAACAAGACCCGTTCAATAATGTAGGTCGTACCTGTATTGAGGCTATGGCTGCCGCATTGGGGCATACTCAGTCATTGCATACCAATGCACTGGATGAGGCTATCGCACTTCCTACAGACTTCTCGGCACGTATTGCCCGTAATACCCAGATTTATATTCAGGAAGAGACTCAGGTCTGCAAGAATGTTGATCCGTGGGGTGGTTCTTATTATGTAGAGGCTCTGACCAATGAACTGGCCCATAAGGCATGGGAACACATTCAGGAAATCGAACGATTGGGTGGTATGGCTAAAGCGATTGAAACCGGTATTCCGAAGATGCGTATCGAAGAAGCGGCTGCACGTACCCAGGCACGTATTGACTCAGGTGAACAGACCATTGTAGGTACCAATAAGTATCGTCTGGAGAAAGAAGATCCGATTGATATTCTGGAAGTAGATAATACGGCGGTACGTCAGGAACAGATTGAAAACCTGCGTCGTTTAAAGGAAGGTCGTAATCAGGAAGAGGTAGATAAGGCATTGGCTGCCATAACTGAATGTGTGAAGACCGGTAAAGGAAACTTGCTGGAACTGGCTGTAGAAGCTGCACGTGTTCGGGCTACTTTAGGAGAAATTTCCGATGCCTGCGAAGCAGTTGTCGGACGTTATAAAGCGATAATCAGAACTATATCAGGCGTGTATTCATCAGAAAGTAAAAAGGATGCAGATTTTGCAAGAGCTTGCGAACTGACCGAAGAATTTGCGAAAAAAGAAGGCCGTCGTCCGCGTATCATGATAGCCAAGATGGGACAGGACGGACACGACCGTGGTGCAAAAGTAGTTGCAACAGGTTATGATGTAGATATGGGACCGTTGTTCCAGACTCCGGAAGAAGCTGCCCGTGAAGCCGTTGAAAACGATGTGAACGCAGTAGGTGTATCATCACTGGCTGCCGGACACAAGACCTTGATTCCACAGATTATCGAAGAACTGAAGAAACTGGGTCGTGAAGATATTCTGGTATTTGCAGGAGGTGTTATCCCGGCACAGGATTATGATTTCTTGTACAAGGCCGGTGTAGTAGCTATTTTTGGTCCAGGAACATCAGTTGCCAAATCAGCTTGTCAGGTTATGGAACTGTTATTGGATGAGTAAACAGATTAAGATACATTTTATCTGATAGAATGATGCCCCGGAAGTCATCGGACTGGATTGGTTCGCTTTGATTTCTGGGGCTTTCTGTTTTCGGATGAATGGCTTGGCACTCTGTTATTGTTGTCTTCATATACTTCTTTCTGAAAAAACTTATAAAAATCACAGAGAAAAGGCTGAAAAAACAAAGAAGTGATTATCTTTGTTCCTAAAAAACATTATTTATCCGTACTATGAAAAAAATTATTTTCACTTTCTTAGTATGTGTCCTGGCCGGAATCGTGCAGGCACAAATCGCTCCGGAAGCGTTGAAGACTTGGCATGGAAACAAGTATTCCATGTTTATTCATTTTGGGCTTTATTCTTTACCAGGGGGGGTATGGAAAGGACAGCCGGTTACTTACGGTTACAGTGAACAGATACAGGCTTTTGCTAAAATCCCGAAAGAAGAATATATGCAGTTGGCAAAGGATTTTAATCCGACTCAGTTCAATGCAGATTCTATTGTGGCACTAGCCAAGCGGGGAGGTATGAAATCCGTTGTGCTTACTTCCAAACATCATGACGGTTTCTGTATGTTCCATACTGCCACAACCACATATAATTCTTACGATGCTACTCCTTGTAAACGGGATTTCGTGAAAGAACTTTCGGATGCATGTAAGCGGGCCGGTATCCGTTTTGGGCTTTATTTTTCTATCATTGACTGGAATTTCCCGTATGCTTCGCCTATGTCAGACCATAATTGTGATTTTGTACCGGAAAAGCATCAGGAATTCTCTAAGGCACAAATTACGGAATTGCTGACCAATTATGGCCCGATTTCTGAATTCTGGTTTGATATGGGTTCGAATACTCCCGAACAGAGCAAGGAACTTTATGCATTGGTACATAAATTACAGCCGGACTGTATGGTGAGCGGACGGATAGGTAATGACCAGTATGATTTCTGTGTGATGGCAGATAATGCTTACCCGGAAGGTTCGTTACATACACCCTGGCAGACAGCAGCTTCTATGTTTGATGAAACTTGGAGCTACCGTTCCTGGCAGGAACGTGGAGAGGTGAAAGATAAGGTTTACCAGAAACTCTGCCAGCTGACCAATGTTGTATCTCATGGAGGTAATTTCCTGTTAAATATCGGTCCGAAGGGAGATGGAAGCATAGTTCCTTTCGAAAAAGATGTGTTGGAATCTATCGGAAGTTGGTTGGATAAATACGGTTATGCTATTTATCAGACAGAAGCTTCACCTTTTCCGAAGAGTTTCGAATGGGGTACTGTTACCCGAAAAGACAACAAACTTTACCTGATTCTTTCCGGCAAGTATCCGAAGGATGGTAAAATCCTGCTGGATATGCCAGGATACAAGCTTCGGAAAGGTGACGGCAAGATGGCCATGTATCTGCAATATGGCGATGAGATTTCTGTGTCTATTCCGGCATCTGCCTATAATGATTCTACCATTCATGTCTTGACTTTGGAACTGGACAAACCGGTTGAAGTGCAGCCAGCACTTCCTGTGAAAGGCATGACTTTGACTGCTCTTAACGCCACACCGGATTATAGTTATTCTTGTTTTGACTATTATAGTAATTACCGGAGTGCAGTGGCTTATAATTGGAATGTAGAACAGAATCTGCTGAAACAGCTGCAGTTCATTTATACAGACCAAGAGGTAGACAGAACCATAGATTTATCGGTGGACGGTAAATCTTATACTGTTACTTTGAAAGGGGGAAAGGCAGAATCTCTGGAACCGGCTAACGGTACAGTTTGGGGAAAACGTTATATTTGCGGTCCGGGTAGTGGACTGTTTGATACACCTTCTACACTGCAAACAGACTTGAACAATCCTCCTGCACGTAGAAGCCAATGGAAAGAAACTGATAAAGAGCAGGATGAATTTACGAGTGATATCTTGTCTACCTATTATGTTATGCAGAATATTCAGTCTCCTGCCGATCAACTGATTCTGGTGGAAGTAGGTGCAGGAAACGGAATCGAAATCTACTTGAACGGGAAGTCGATTTTAAAGCATTTGAATCCTTATCGTTGTACTTTCCGTACCGAAAAGGTATTGCTTCCGTTGAAGAAAGGTGACAATCAGGTTGTATTGTGTGTATACAACCGTTTTGAAGAAAAAACAGGTTACTTGCTTCGTCCAGCCCAAAAACCGGTTATTTATCGTCAGGATTTTGATATTTTGGATACTTCTAACCAAAAGTCACATGCCATTACTGTCAAGGCTCATAATCCGGCATCGGCTCATGCGGATATGGAGTTGTCTAATTTGCGTATTCGTTTGCGTAGAATAGCCCGTTAACCGATGTTTATATAAAATAAAATGTCCTCACGGATATGAAACTTGTTCCTCAGATTTTATCTTTGGAGTCATTTCATAAACGTGAGGACATTTTATTATTTCCGATAAGTGGTTTCTATTCCTACCTGTTGGCAATCGGCTCCCATGGGAGGATTCTGTTTGTATAGGGCTATTTTTACTTCTTCAATGGGGAAGTCTAGAAGTAGTCGTCGGGCAATTCTACAGGAAACATGTTCCAGTAGTTTGGAAGGGACGGCCATTTCTGCTTTGACTGTTTCAAAAACTGCTGCGTAATTAACTGTACCTTCCAGTTGGTCGGTATCTGCGGCTTTCGTGAAATCTGTTTTCAGTTGTAAGTCGATGGTATATTCAGCTCCTATTTTATTCTCTTGTGGAAGTACACCGTGATAGGCATAGATTTTTAGTCCTTTCAGATGGATATACATGTTGGTGGGTTTCATCGTTTGCTTGTTCTTTTATTTTCAGATTACCAGTTGATAGGAGTTTCTCCATGTGCAATCAGGTATTCATTAGTTTTGCTGAAATGTTTGTTCCCGAAAAATCCATGGTATGCTGATAGGGGAGATGGATGTACAGAGGTTAATACCAGATGTTTGTTGCGGTCAATGAAGGCTCCTTTCTTCTGTGCATAGGCTCCCCATAGAATGAAGACCAGATGTTCCCGATTCTCTGCCAGTGCGCGTATTGCAGCATCAGTAAATTCTTCCCAACCTTGACGTTGGTGGGAACCTGCTTGATGGGCACGCACCGTTAAAGTGGCATTCAGTAAAAGAACTCCTTGTTCTGCCCAACGGGTCAGATTCCCCGAAGAGGGTACCGGGGTTCCCAAATCATCGTGTATTTCTTTGAAGATATTCTGTAACGAGGGCGGTTGTGGAACTCCTTCGTTTACCGAAAAGCAGAGTCCGTGTGCCTGTCCCGGACCATGATAAGGGTCTTGACCGATGATAACTACTTTCACCTTATTGAAGGGGCATAGGTTGAAGGCATTGAATATGAGTTTTCCTGGGGGATATACAGTTGTTGTCTGGTACTCATGTCGTACGAAATCCGTCAGTTTGACGAAATAATCTTTTTCAAATTCTGTAGCTAATACTTGTTTCCAACTTTCTTCTATCTGTACGTTCATAGTTTTCCGATTATTAGATATTCAGCAGGTAAAGATACGATTTATTCAGTAAAATGACTTCTTTCTGTTTAAAAACAATACGGGTTATCGGCTGATTGTTGAAAGACCGATAACCCGTATCCCGCGTACTTGGGAACTTGTATATGCATTAAATCAGTGGCATGCCAATGGCAGCACATTCTTTGCGCATGTCTTCCGGCCAGATACTGGCCTGGATTTCACCGATATGTGCTTTTTTCAGGTAAAGCATACACAGGCGTGACTGTCCGATACCTCCACCGATACTTAACGGTAATGTATCTTCCATCAGTCTTTTATGGAAATATAGTTTCAGACGGTCTTGCTTGCCTGTTTCTTCCAGCTGTCTGAGCAGTGCTTCCTTGTCTACACGGATACCCATGGACGAAAGTTCGAAGGCCCGTCCCAACACATCGTTCCATACCACGAGGTCACCGTTCAATCCCGGCAGGCCGGTATTCGGATCGATGGTAGAATAGTCGTCATAGTCTGGAGCACGTAAATCATGCGGTTCGCCGTTACTCAGTTTACCTCCGATACCGATAATGAATACAGCACCGTAACGTTTGGCAATCAGGTTCTCACGTTCCTTGGCAGTCTTGTCAGGATACATCTGAAGCAGTTCTTCCGAGTGAATGAACTGAATATCGTGTGCCAGGAAAGATTTGATTTGAGGATACATTTCGCAAATCATGTATTCTGTGCGGCGCATAGCAGCATAAATACGGGTAACGATGCTTTTCAGAAATTCTACGGTCCGTTGTTCTGGGGTGATGACCCGTTCCCAGTCCCACTGGTCTACATACAGGGAGTGCAGGTTACCTAATTCTTCGTCCGCACGGATTGCATTCATATCAGTATATATTCCATATCCCGGTTCAATTTCATAATCGGCTAAGGTAACACGTTTCCATTTGGCCAATGAGTGTACTACTTCGGCCTGCTGTTCGCCTAAATCTTTGATAGGAAATGACACTGGACGTTCTATTCCGCTCAAATCATCGTTAATACCCATTCCTTTCAATACGAATAAAGGGGCTGTTACACGGCGTAATCTTAATTCAGATGAAAGGTTCTGTTGGAAGAATTCTTTAATCTGTTTGATACCTAGCTCGGTCTGTTTCATATCGAGCAGTGGCTTATAGTTAGCAGGTTTTATCAGGTAACTCATATGTTCTTTTGGTTTAATTTTTAAATACGTCGACAAAGATAGGTATAATTTGTAAATATGCAACTAAATTTTTATGTATTTGTAGCAAAATGTTTTAATTATATCTTTATTTTATGTATTTATGATATTATTACGCTCTCTTCTGGATGGTATTGATTCTGACAAATATAATGCAGTAATGGTATTATCCACAGAAAAATGTAATCAGCATAGGGGTAGCTATTTCCAGTACGATACCTTGGATAACGGCTATCGGTATGAATTCCTGTCCGGAATATTTGCTGATGGCTGGCAGGCAGACATCAATGGAAGTTACGCCTGCCGCCGAAATCGGAGCCAATTTCCCGAAGCAATGGGCGTACAGTGGTGATCCGATAAGTGCGAACAGTTCTCGGAATACATTGGTCAACAGGGCAATTGCTCCAAGTTGAGAAGCCAGATCCATGCCTATTACGTTTTCTTTCAGTTGGATAATCATGATGGATGATAACGAGTAATAGCCGAATCCGCATCCTACAGCCATGCCGTCCCATAGATTCATGGCCAGTAGGATACTAGCCAAAGCTGAGAACAGTAAGGTACCTCCGATGGTAAATACCGGAAACAGGAAGGAAGACCATTGGAAATTGGCTTTCATATAGTTGAAATCGCTATTGGCTCCCAGGTTTAAGCCTGCCTGAAAAACCAGAAAAGCCAACAGATAGGAAGAAATGTCCTTACAATAAGGCAGAAATGGAATGTCAAGATACATGCCACAAAGGATACCTGTTAAAAGACAGCCTACAATCATCAGATTATTTTTCATGACGGCCTCCTTTCTTCTTGAAAAACAGACTGAATGCCATGCTGGCAGCCAGAACGCTGCCTGCGACGCCACAGAAAGCTAGAATGAAGGCTTGTAGTCCGATGTTTCCTACATTGCTGACCAGTTCCTTGTTGGAACCGATGGACACACCGAATACAAACAGCATGGTCCAGATGGTAGCTGAAATAGAAGTGTCCAGTTTTTTGAAAAGTGATATTTTGCGGCAGAAGGTCCCTGTCAGAAGACCGATTATCAATATACTTAGATACAACATATTATCAAAATAGTCGGTTAGTATGTTCAATTTGATTGTTTACAGTCGGTTTTATCCCGTATGTATTGAGAGTACACGGGAAGAATGCAACTAGTTCACAGACGGGTATAACTATCCTGTCAGAGAGTTGCATGAATGCCTTTAGTTGGCATGGTGGAATAAATCAGACTGCTGAAAATTGGACAAAACCAGAGAACCATTGGATAATAAGAATCGTAATACACCAACTGAGTTGGGTATTGACTATCTTGTTATTGAAAAAATTGGTTCTTTGCATTGTATAAAAGTATAAGAGTTAGTTTTGCGGTGCAAAGATAATGAATGTAGTTTGACAAACCGAAATAATTGCAGAAATTTTTTGTAGAAGGTAGAATATGAAAAGTTGGTGATATATCTTGTTGCTGGAGAAGTCTGGTCAGCAATAATCCGTATATTTGCTGTTGATTCTGTTTAATTGAAGCACATGTTTGATAGAAAAGTAAAGATTAATGGTTTTGTAGTCATGGAATTCTCTGATTTCTTGACCGGATATGTATGTGAAGGTTCATTTCTGTTTGATGGATTGATTTTCGGTTTTGGTCTTCAGGGTGATTTGCTCTTTAAGCTTAATTATACGGAATTCCGGATTTCTTCCGGAGGTTTTTTTGTTGTTTTGCCACATCGGCTTTTTTCTGTTGTATCCTGTTCGCCTGATCTGGAACTGAAAATATTCCTTTTGTCTACCGATTTTATATTGTCCTTGCCGGTTCCTCCAGATTTTCAAATGCTTAAAAAGGCTGATGTCTGTCCTTGTCTACAATTGGATGATTTGGTATCGGAAGATATCAAGGCTTTATGCAAGATGATAAAGCGGTATAATGAGGGCATATCTGTCGGACTGGTGAAAAATGCGCTGATGCATTCCATAATCTTTATGGTGTCTTCATCTTATGAAAGGATAGAACATGCTGAAGTACAAACCTATTCAAGACCGGAAGTGTTGACGCGCCGATTCTTTGATTTACTTTTGCAGTATTATCAGACTGAGCGGGCGGCGTCGTTCTATGCAGACAGACTGTGTGTTACAGCAAAATATCTTTCTACTGTAATAAAACAGACTACCGGATATCCGTTATTGAGCTGGGTATACGATGTAGTGGTATTGGCTGCCAAACGTTACCTGAAAACAACTTCTCTTACCATACAACAGGTATCCGAAGCGCTTAACTTTTCTACCCCTTCTTCGTTCGTACGCTTTTTCAGGCAGCGTACCGGATATACTCCTTTGGAATATCGGAACAAGGTATGACCCTATTTTCCGGATTCCGGTAGTTCCATATAACTATTGTTTTTCTGTCTGTTGGAGTATTCTCATGAATTCATCTCCTGTAATAGTCTCTTTTTCAATTAGAAATGTTGCTGCCTGGTGCATGGCTTCCAGATTTTCTGTTATGATTTTTCTGGCTTTCTGATGAGCTTCCTTGATGAGGCGTAAAACTTCGTGGTCTATATCAGTTGCCGTATCGGTAGAGCAGGTAAGGGATGTGTCTCCACCCAGATAAGCGTTCTTTACTGTTTCAAGTCCCATCATATCATAAGTTTCGCTCATTCCATATCTTGTTACCATGGCCCGTGCCAGTTTGGTAGCTTGCTCAATGTCGTTGGAGGCTCCTGTAGTGACTGTGTTGCAAATGAGTTCTTCGGCTGCACGTCCTCCTGTATAGGTAACAATCCGGTTGAACAAGTCTTCTTTGCTCAGCAGTACCTGTTCGTTGTTATCTACCTGCATGGTGTATCCTAAGGCTCCCGATGTACGGGGAATGATAGTAATCTTATGGACCGGAGCTGAATGTGTCTGCATGGCTGCTACCATGGCATGGCCGATTTCGTGATAGGCGATGATTCTTTTTTCGTCTGTAGAAATGACTTTTCCTTTTTTCTGTGCTCCGGCGATGACCGTTTCTACACTTTCTTCCAGGTCATTGGTAGTCACTCTGTTCCGTTTCATTCGCACTGCACGCAAAGCCGCTTCGTTTACGATGTTTGCCAATTCTGCTCCGGATGAACCGGCTGTGGCACGAGCTACTAAATCCATGTCTATGTTATCATGCTTGATTTTTTTCAGGTGAACTTCCAGAATGGCCTTTCTTCCTTCCAGGTCCGGAAGTTCCATCTGTATACGACGGTCAAAACGTCCAGGGCGCAGCAACGCCTTGTCGAGACTTTCCGGTCGGTTGGTTGCGGCCAGGATAACTACTCCTTTCCGTCCATCGAATCCATCCATTTCGGTCAACAATTGGTTGAGTGTCTGTTCCCGTTCGTCGTTTCCTCCGAAAGAACTGTCCCGTCGTTTGCCGATGGCATCTATTTCATCGATGAAAATGATGCATGGTGCTTTCTCGTTTGCCTGTTTGAACAGATCTCTGACTTTGGCTGCCCCCATTCCGACAAACATTTGTACAAATTCAGAACCTGATATGGCAAAGAAAGGAACCTTAGCTTCTCCGGCAACCGCACGGGCAATTAAGGTTTTACCGGTACCCGGAGGGCCGACCAGTAGGGCTCCTTTCGGCAGAGAGGCTCCAATGTCTGTATATTTTTGGGGATTATGCAAGAAGTCTACAATTTCTGTCAATGTTTCTTTAGCTTCATTCTGTCCGGCAACATCGGCAAAGGTAGTTTTAACATCAGAATCTGCATAAATTTTGGCACCGCTGTTACCGAACGACATGAAGTTTCCACCGTTGGAACCCATGCGAGCCCGGATACTGTTGGTGGCTTGTTTCCAGATGATATAGAAAATCAATCCTGGCAAAATCCACATGAGTATAAAGTTGAGTATCGGTGAGTTTTCTTGTGGAACTATCTGATTGAATGATATTTTCCCGTTGGAATTCGGACTTTTTGCTTCCAGCAGTCTGTCTACCAGCTGAGGGTCGTTAATTTCTCCGGTCTGATAAGTCATCGTACGGTCTCCTTCTTCGGCTACGGTGAAGTAAATCTGATTATTTTTAATCATGACCTCTTTTATCTTTCCCTCATCCATCTTTTCAATGAATGTACCGTAATCGGTGGCCGTTATTCTCCGATTTGTCAGGTTGGGAAAAATGAGCCAGTTTAAAAATAATACAATCAGAATGCCCCATAGAAATCCTATAAATGGATTTCCTTTTGTAGTACGTTGATTTTGTGATTCTTGTTGTTTCATAAGTCTCTAAAATCTTATTTTTAGATACAAATATCGAGAATATGCGTCAGGTATGTATAAGCCGATTAGCTGGAATAATGTGCAATCTTTCGCATATTCATTATTTCGTTCAATAAAACTTAAACTACTATTTTTTTTGCTCAAATATTAGGAAGGAATCGGGAATAATTGTATTTTTGTGACCGCAAATCAGAAATGCACCCATAGTTCAATGGATAGAATAATGGATTCCGGTTCCATCGATTGGGGTTCGACTCCCCATGGGTGTACCAGTAACTTGTCACCGGCAACCGCAGAGGGTGTTCGGTGATTTTTTTATCTTATTTACGCCAGGTTGTTCCTTAGGGTTTTGGGGGATGGCTTGGCGTAATTTTTTTGCATGGTGGTAATGAATCTCATCTGATTAAAGTCTTGTAAATGTGAAAATCTCCATTTCTATGGTTGTGAAAATGGAGATTTTTGTTTTGGCACAAATTTATTTGTAAATAATTTTAGTATATTTGGCCTCATAAAGTTTTTTTTCTTAATTTTACTACCGAATTTGGAATATTATGAAAAATACGTCACATCGATTTTGGTTCGTGAAAAAGTGGGAAGGCGTCTTTGGTAATATCCCTATTCTAATCTTGCTAAATCTAAACAAAATGAATATGTGGAAAAGAAGCATCATGGCTTGGGTATGTGGTTTGTCGGCTGTTGCTGTGTGGGGAACCGGTGACGGGTTGCCACAGACTGTGGTATTGACTCAAGGCTGGGAATTTTCAGAAGAAGGAGCAAATGAATGGCTTCCGGCCAAGGTACCGGGTACTGTTCATCAGGATCTGATAAATCAAGGTAAGTTGGAAAATCCGTTTTTTGGAATGAATGAAAAAAAGGTACAGTGGGTAGAAAAGGAAAACTGGCTGTATCGGGTGGCATTTCAGGTGGATTCGGCACAGTTGGATCGTGGAGCTGCAGAACTGTGCTTTGAAGGATTGGATACCTATGCCGATGTCTACTTGAACGGGTCGTTACTGCTGAAATCGGATAATATGTTTGTGGGGTATACACTTCCTGTGAAGTCTGTGTTGAGAAAAGGTGAAAACAAGTTGATGATCCGATTTCGGTCGGCAGTAAATGAAACTTTACCTCAGTGGGAAAGTGACGGATTCAATTATCCGGCTGATAATGACCATTCGGACAAGCGTGTCAGTGTATATAGCCGGAAGGCTCCTTATTCTTACGGATGGGATTGGGGAATCCGTCTGGTAACTTCCGGTATCTGGCGCCCGGTGAAACTGGTATTCTATGACGCAGCCCGTATCGATGATTATTATGTACGTCAGTTGGAAATCAGTGAGAAACAGGCACGTCTGGAGAATCAGTTGGAAGTGACGAATATTACCGGTACGGAACAGAATGCTGTGGTCCGTATTGCTTATGCTTATCAGGGAGAGAAAAAAACACTGGAAGAGAATGTCAGGTTGGCTCCAGGAAAGAACCGGATTGTATTACCGCTGATTATTGATCAACCTCATTTGTGGATGCCAAACGGTTGGGGAGAACCGGCTCTGTATAACTTTACGGCTTCTGTAACGGTAGAAGGTAAAGAAGTTGCTTCTCAGAGAGAACAGATTGGTTTGCGTACAATTCGTGTAGTGAAGGAAAAGGACAAAGACGGTGAGTCCTTCTATTTTGAAGTGAATGGAAAGCCTCTGTTTGCGAAAGGTTCGAATATGATTCCGAATGATGCATTGCTGCCGAATGTTACGCCTGAACGCTATGCACGTTTGTTGGAAGATGTACAGAAATCGAATATGAATATGATTCGTGTATGGGGAGGTGGTATCTATGAAGACGATAAGTTTTATGAGGAAGCTGACAAAAGGGGAATTCTCATCTGGCAGGACTTCCTGTTTGCCTGTACTACCTATCCGCACGACCCGACTTTCTTGAAGCGGGTAGCGGAGGAAGCGGAGTACAATATCAAGCGTCTGCGTAACCATGCTTCTCTTGCGATGTGGTGCGGAAATAACGAAATCTACGAAGGTATGCGTTACTGGGGTTGGAAGGATAAGTATACGCCTGAAATCTATGCTGAGATGACCCGTGGTTACGATGTTCTGTTTCGTCAACTACTGCCTTCTATTGTGAAGGAGTTGGATCCGGACCGTTTCTATATGCATGGTTCGCCGTATGAGGCTAACTGGGGACGTCCGGAAAGCTGGAAGATAGCCGACAGTCACAATTGGGGTACCTGGTACGGACAGAAACCTTTTGAAAGCTTGGATACGGAGATTCCGCGTTTTATGAGTGAGTATGGTTTTCAGGCTTTCCCGGAAATGAAAACTATCCGGACATTTGCCGAACCGAAAGATTATGCGCTGGAATCGGATGTGATGAATGCTCATCAGAAGAGTACTATCGGAAATTTCCTGATTCAGAAAACTATGGCACTCTATTATAAAGTGCCTCAGAAATTTGAAGATCTGGTATATGTCGGATTGGTATTGCAGGGACAGGGTATGCGTCATGGTATGGAAGCTCATCGCCGTAACCGCCCGTACTGTATGGGGTCTTTGGCATGGCAACTGAATGACAGTTGGCCAGTAGTATCCTGGTCTTCTATCGATTATTATGGTAACTGGAAGGCTATGCAGTATCAGACGAAACGGGCTTTTGCTCCGGTACTGGTGGATGCTATCAAAGAAGGGGATGACTTGTGTTATTATCTGATGTCGGACAAGTTGACGGACGAAGATGTAACGCTGATATTGGAATTGATGGATTTCAGCGGTAAGGTTTACAACAAGCGGAAGATAGACGGTAAACTGCCTGCCAATACTTCATTGCTTTTTGCCAAGGAAAACTGGGAAAAGGAATTGAAAGGTCAGTTGGCTTCTACTTCCTTGATGCATATGACAGTGAAAAACAAGGAAGGAGAAGTATTGTCTGATGAAATCTATTATTTTGCACATCCGAAAGACCAGCAACTGTCCAAGGAGGGACTTAGTTATCAGGTGAAGGAGAAAAATGGTAAGTGTGAGGTGACACTTAAGGCAAAAAAACTTACACGAGATATATTTATTGAAATTCCTGAACAGGGTGCCCGTTTTTCTGACAATTTCTTTGATTTGTTGCCTGGACAACAGAAGAAGGTGGTGATTGACTTGCCGGATGGCCGTTCGTTGAAGGATGTTCAAGTGACGATACACACTATCAACGAATTGAATTAAGACAGAAAGAAAAAGACTTTGTCGGATTTTTTGCTGAAATCTTGTCGAAACTGACTATTTATTGCTAATTATCAATTACTAATTAAATAAATATCATGAAAACATCAATTAAATCAACTTTGTGGGGACTGTCATTGGCTGGTATGCTGATGGCTGGATGTTCGTCTGCCCCCACCGTTGTGGCCGACTATCAGGTAGTTCCGGCTCCGTTGCAGATAACTGCTGTACAGCAATCTCCTTTTGTACTGAAAAGTGGTGCTGTTATCGGTTATCCGGCCGGTAATGAAAAAATGCAGAAAAACGCAGAGTTCCTGGCCGCCTTTCTGAAGGATCAGACAGGTATGGTTTTGAAAACAGCAGAAGGGGAAGGGGATATCACTTTGCAGTTGGGTATGCAGGATGAGAATCCGGAAGCTTATCAACTGAAGGTGAACGGTGACGGTATTGTTATTTCCTCTCCGAGTGAAGCCGGTGTATTTTATGGCATACAGACGCTGAGGAAGTCTGTTTCTGCAGCTCCGGATAGTCAGGTAGAATTTCCGGCAGTAGAAATTGTTGATAAGCCACGCTTCGGTTATCGCGGTATGATGCTGGATGTAGGCCGTCATTTCTTCTCTATGGATGAACTGAAGACTTACATTGACATGCTTGCTTTGCATAATATCAATCGCTTCCACTGGCATTTGTCTGAAGACCAGGGATGGCGTGTCGAAATCAAAAAATATCCGAAGCTGACCGAGATAGGTTCACAGCGTAAGGAAACGGTCATTGGCCGTAATTCTGGCAAGTACGATGGCAAACCTTACGGTGGTTTCTATACTCAAGAGCAGGCTAAGGAAATCGTGAAGTATGCGGCAGACCGTTACATTACGGTGATTCCGGAGATTGACCTTCCGGGGCACATGCAGGCTGCACTGGCTGCTTATCCGGAGCTTGGATGTACAGGTGGTCCATATGAAGTATGGACACAGTGGGGAGTTTCTGATAACGTCTTGTGTGCCGGTAATGATCAGACCATCCAGTTCATTAAGGATGTTTTGGCTGAAATCATTGAAATCTTCCCGTCAGAATATATTCATGTAGGTGGCGATGAATGTCCGAAGGTGAAATGGGAAACCTGCCCGAAATGTCAGGCACGTATCAAGGCTTTGGGTTTGAAATCGGACAAACAGCATACTAAGGAAGAGCGTTTGCAGAGTTATGTCATCCATGAAGCTGAAGAATTTCTGAATGCCAACGGACGTCAAATGATCGGTTGGGATGAGACATTGGAAGGTGGTTTGGCTCCAAATGCTACTGTCATGTCATGGCGTGGTGAAGGTGGAGGTATCGAGGCTGCCAAACAGAAACATGACGTGGTAATGACTCCGAATACTTACCTTTATTTCGATTATTATCAGACAAAGGATGTAGATGATGAGCCTTTGGCTATTGGCGGGGGGGGGGGGGGGGGGCGGTTACTTGCCTATGGAACGGGTATACAGTTACGAGCCGATGCCGAAATCACTGACTCCGGAAGAACAGAAATATATCATCGGTGTACAGGCTAACTTGTGGACAGAATATATTCCTGACTTCAAGCAGGTACAGTATATGGTATTGCCGCGTATGGCTGCTTTGTGTGAATCACAGTGGTGTGCTCCTGAAAAGAAGAATTATGATGAGTTCCTGAAACGTATCATTCCGTTGGTGAATATCTACAAACAGAAAGGATGGAACTATGCTACCCATATTTTTGATGTAATGCTGGAACTGAAGCCAAATACAGAGAAAGGTACCTTGGATGCAGTGGCACGTACTATCGATAATGCTCCTATCCATTATACATTGGACGGTTCAGAACCGGGAGCTTCTTCACAGCTTTATAATGGAGTGGTACAGATTGATAAACCTTGTATCTTGCGTACAGTAGCTGTTCGTCCGGAAGGAAATTCACGTATGACTACCGATACCATTTTCTTCAGTAAATCGTCTATGAAACCTATTACCATGTTGCAACCTATTAACAAGCAGTATGAATTTACTGGCGCAACAGTGTTGGTAGATGGTATGACAGGTAACCACAACTATAAGACCGGTCGTTGGATTGCTTTCTATAAGAATGATATGGAGGCCGTTATCGACCTGAAGGAACCGACTGAAATCAGTTCACTTGTCTTACATACTTGTGTGGAAAAGGGTGATTGGGTATTCGATGCACGTGCTATCAAGGTATTCGTATCGGATGATAACAAGACTTTCAAGGAAGTGGCCTCTGAAACTTATCCGGCCATGAAGGAAACAGATCCGAACAAGATTTATACTCATGAATTGAAGTTTACTCCGGTAAAGGCTCGTTATGTAAAGGTGTTTGCACAGCCTGAACATAGTATTCCAAGCTGGCACGGAGGTAAGGGAAATCCGGGATTCCTGTTTGTAGATGAACTGATTCTGAATTGATGAACGTATGAAACTGAAAAGAATATTTGTAGCTATGTTGCTGTGTACATCATTGTACACAGCAACAGCTGTTGTTGCAGATACCCGTCCGGAACTGACTCCGGTTCCGTCGGAACTGGTGATGCAGCAAGGTGAGTTTGAGTGGAAGGATAACACTTCCTTGTGGATAGACGCTCCGCAAGCAGATAAGCAGATATTGGCTGATTATCTGCAGGCATCCGGCCTGAAATTGAAAGAAGTTAAGAAAGAGGCAAAGAAACAGCAGGTGGTATTGAAGGTAGTCCAGACTGTTGATGGTATAACATCTCCAGAGGGTTATCAGATGACGATTACTCCGCAAAAGATTGAGATCAAGGCGCTTTCTGGTGCAGGACTTTTTTATGGCATACAGTCGTTGTTACAGTTGAAAGGACAGTATGGTACACAGATTCCTGCCCTTTGTATCAAGGATGAACCTCGTTTCCCGTATCGTGGAATGATGTTGGATGTTTCTCGTCATTTTTTCGATAAAGAGTTCGTAAAGAAACAGATGGACATTCTTTCTTATTACAAAATTAACCGTTTGCACTTGCATCTGACGGATGCGGCAGGATGGCGTATCGAAATCAAGAAGTATCCACGATTGACACAATTTGCTGCTTGGCGTCCGCAGGCGGTATGGAAGGACTGGTGGAACGGTGATCGCAAGTATTGTGAGGAAAACGATCCGCAGGCAAAAGGTGGCTATTATACACAGGATGATATCCGTGAATTGGTATCTTATGCACAACAGCATTATATCACTCTTATTCCAGAAATCGAAATGCCTGCTCATTCAGAGGAGGTATTGACAGCGTATCCGGAACTTTCTTGTACACATGAGCCTTATAAACAGGCGGATTTCTGTATCGGGAACGAGAAAACATTCGAGTTCCTTGAGAATGTCTTGCTGGAAGTGATGGATCTGTTTCCTTCTAAATATATTCATGTAGGTGGTGATGAGGCTGGAAAAGCATCGTGGAAGACTTGTCCACTGTGTCAGGCCCGCATGAAAGAAGAAGGACTTAAGGATGTGAACGAACTACAAAGTTACCTGATTCATCGCATGGAACGTTTTCTGAACAGTCATGGTCGTAACTTGTTGGGGTGGGACGAGATTTTGGACGGTGGTCTGGCTCCGAATGCTACGGTGATGTCCTGGCGTGGTACTGAGGGTGGTCTGAAAGCTGTGGAAGCCGGCCATCATGCCATTATGAGTCCCGGAGAATACTGCTATTTGGATGGTTATCAGGATGCACCGTATTCACAACCGGAAGCCATCGGTGGTTATCTTCCACTTCAGAAGGTATACAGTTATAACCCGATTCCAGACACGCTGCCTGCCGATAAGGTACAGCTGATTTCTGGAGTACAGGGAAATCTGTGGACAGAATATATTCCGACTCCGGAACATGTGGAATATATGATTTATCCACGTATGATGGCTATTGCCGAAGTGGGATGGTCGGCTCAGGCCAATCGTTCGTGGGACGATTTTCACGGACGTGCGTTGAAGATTGTAGAAGAACTGAAGCAAAAAGGCTATCATCCATTTGATTTAAGTAAGGAAATCGGTAACCGTAAAGAAGCTCAGCAACCTATCGAACATCTGGGACTTGGTAAAAAAGTAACTTATAATGCTCCGTATTGGGAGAACTACCCGGCAAACGGTGAAAAGACTTTGACTGATGGACTTCGCGGAGGCTGGAACTACAACGACAGGTTGTGGCAGGGATTTGTCACCAAGAATCGTGTGGATGTAGTTGTTGATTTGGAAAAGGTGACAGACATCCATTCTATAGCTGCTGATTTCATGCAGATTTGTGGCCCAGAGGTATTTATGCCTGCTCAGGTGATTATTTCAGTTTCTGAAGATGGGAAGAACTACACTCAGTTGGCCGACTTGAAGCATGAAGTGGTACGTGACGATGCTGTTACTTTCAAGAATTTCGGTTGGACTGGTTCTACCAAAGCCCGTTATGTTCGTTATCAAGCCTTGGCAAGCGATAAATTCGGTGGGGTATTGTTTACGGATGAGATCGTGATTAAATGATGTGTTGATTGAAGACAATAGAGTCAGCTGTTAAGGATTAAAGATTGGATAGGAAACTTTGATGATTGATGATAGATTAGCCAACTGACTCGTTAACTTGTTATTTTGTCAACTTAAATTTTTTAAATAGAAAGTATGAAACAATCCAAATTTATATTACTGAGTGCTGCACTGACAGCTTTTCTTTCCGTATCTGCTCAGGAACAGCCGGTGGATTACGTTAATCCGTTTGTCGGTACGACAAATTATGGAACAACTAATCCGGGTGCCGTGCTTCCACAGGGTATGATGTCGGCCACTCCGTTCAATGTTATGGGGTCTGATTTAAACAAGTATGATAAGGACAAACAGTGGTGGTCTACTCCTTATGATGTGACGAACAAATATCTTACCGGTTTTTCGCATGTTAATCTGAGCGGAGTAGGGTGTCCGGATATGGGATCTCTGTTGTTGATGCCTACTACCGGTGAATTGAATGTCAATTATCGTCAGTATGGTAGTGAATATACTGATGAGGAAGCTACACCAGGTTATTATAAAAATAAGCTATCCAAGTATAATATTCAGTGCGAAATGACGGCTACGTTGCATACTAGCCGTGCACGTTTTACGTTCCCGGCTGGTCAAAGTAATATCCTTTTGAACTTGGGGGAAGGTTTGACTAACGAGAGTGGTGCTTCCATGCGTTTTGTGAACGACTGCGAAATAGAGGGTTCCAAGTTGCTCGGTACTTTCTGCTATAATCCACAGGCGGTTTTCCCTATTTATTTTGTCATGCGAATCCATAAAACTCCGGAAAAACGGGGATATTGGAAAATGCAGCGTCCAATGCAGGGACCTGAAGCTGAATGGGATGCTGATGCCGGAAAGTATAAGCTTTATACCAATTATGGTCGTGTGATGAGTGGTGATGATATCGGTGCCTGGTTTACTTTTGATACTCAAGCCAATGAAACATTGGAAGTTAGTATCGGTGTGTCGTTTGTCAGTATTGAAAATGCCCGTCTGAATCTGGAAACAGAACAGCCCGTGGGTACAACATTTGATAAACTGCGTGCTGATGCCCGTGCTAAATGGAACGATGATTTGAGTCGTATTCTGGTAGAAGGTGGAACAAAGGAACAGAAAGGAGTTTTCTATACGGCTTTGTATCATGCGATGATTCATCCGAATCTCTTACAGGATGTGAACGGACAATACCCGATGATGGAAAGTGACTCTATTCTGACTACAACTCATAACCGTTATACTGTATTTTCTTTGTGGGATACTTATCGGAATGTGCATCAGTTGATGACTTTGGTTTATCCGGAACGTCAGATGGATATGATACGTACTATGATGGGAATGTATCAGGAGCACGGTTGGTTTCCAAAGTGGGAATTGTATGGACGTGAGACATTGACGATGGAAGGCGATCCGAGTATTCCGGTTATCGTGGATTCCTGGATGAAGGGTTTACGTGATTTCGATATCAATTTGGCTTACGAAGGTATGTATAAATCGGCCACGACTCCGGGTAAGGATAATCTGATGCGTCCGGATATTGATGAATATATCAAACGTGGTTATTGTCCGATGGAATCACAGTATGACAATTCTGTATCGCATGCATTGGAATATTATATTGCGGACTACTCTTTGTCAACATTGGCAAAGGCATTGGGAAAGAAGGAAGATGCAAAAATGTTCTATGACCGTTCGATGGGGTATAAACATTATTATTGCAAGGAATTCGGTACACTTCGCCCGATTCTGCAAACCGGTGAGTTTTATTCTCCGTTTGATCCGTTGCAAGGGGCTAATTTTGAACCGAGTCCAGGCTTCCACGAAGGTAATTCATGGAACTATACTTTCTATGTGCCTCACGATGTAAAGGGGTTAGCCAAACTGATGGGAGGTCAGAAAAAGTTTGTTGATAAGTTGCAGATGGTGTTCGACAAGAATTACTATGATCCTGCTAACGAACCGGATATTGCTTATCCGTATCTGTTCAGTTACTTCAAAGGTGAAGAATGGAGAACTCAAAAGCTTGTGAAAGAACTGCTAGCCAAACATTTTACTACTCAACCGAATGGATTACCAGGTAATGAAGATACAGGTACCATGTCTTCGTGGGCTATTTTCAGTATGATGGGCTTCTATCCGGATTGCCCGGGAGTTCCTGAATATACCTTTACATTGCCTACTTTCGATAAGGTAACCATCAAACTGGATCCTGCTTATTGGGGAGCCGACAAACTGGTTTTGAAGAAAGAAGGTGGTGATGGTTATATCAAAGAAATCCGTTTGGGAGATAAGAAATCTTCTTCTTATCGGATTACTCATGAAAATCTGATAAAGGCAGGAGAAATTACTTTTGTCTGTGAATAATCATCTTTTTCTATAGATGGAAAGCCATTTCCGACAATTACCGGTGATAGTCCGGGGTAATCGGAAATGGCTTTCTTTTTTCTGCTGGTCGAAGTAAAAGAAGGAACTGGTGGTAAGGGGAGAAAACTCTTCTGCTTTTCTGTTTCTCAACTTCCGATTCTGACAGGATTTTTTTATTTTTGCAAGAAGAGGCTACCTGACAGACTGATTGGTAGCTAATAAGACAGTATCATCTTTTAACGAATAGATTATGAATTATACTTTTGAAATCTGTGCCAATTCGGCTGAAAGTTGTGTCGCTGCCCAGCAGGGAGGTGCGCACCGTGTAGAACTCTGTGCTTCGATGCCTGAAGGAGGAACAACTCCATCTTGGGGCGAAATCAAGCTTGCCCGGAAATTGATTGATATTCGTTTGCATGTCATTATCCGTCCGCGTGGAGGTGATTTCCTTTATTCTCCGTTAGAAGTGGATAT
>URWP01000020.1 GCA_900551645.1 uncultured Bacteroides sp. | reverse complement strand
TAACACAGACATTCGTCTTGGGAATACTTACGATATTCGCGCATATTACTAAATAATTTGTGTCAACTTATTTAGTACACTACACGGTCTGTGTCAGTGTTGCACCGTATCGGGTATGGCTTCCTTGAATATTCAGCGGAGTATCAATATCTGGAATATTGACAGAAAGAGTTGCAGGGTTGCCTGTATATTGTGCATTGGCACTTCCGGCCATTACCGGAAGAAAATCAGCTTTGGCCGAATGTTCTTTTTCCTGATGGATGGCAACAGCGTAATCTGCCGCTTTTATATCTTGGTTATATGCTTTCACTTGGGTACGGTATGTTTGTAAAAAAGGGCTGTTCTGAGCATATAGTCCTGATGAGATACATGCCAGACATACTATCATCAGTCTGTTCATTTTCAATTTATCTGTAAATTTATAAAAATAATTCGATAAGTTATTTCTATCGGCCTTTTACCGGGATATTTTGTAGAAAATGGCATATAAGGCCGGGGTTACGAAGAGTGTCAGAAGGGTAGCAAACGACAAACCGAAAACAATGGTGGCTGCCATTCCTCCGAATACCACATCGAACAACAGAGGAATACTTCCGAATACTGTTGTCAGAGCTGCCATGAGTACAGGACGTACTCTGGATACGGTTGCTTCAATAATGGCTGTATAAGGAGCTGTTCCCGTACGTCGTTGGATATTTACTTCATCCAACAGAACAATGACATTCTTGATAATCATTCCCAATAGTCCCAGCCAACCGGCAATACAGAAAAAACCGAATTGGAAACCGGTCAGTAACAGACCGAATACCATGCCTATCAGCGATAATGGAAGAATAAGGAATATGATGAGCGGCTGCCGGAAGTTCCCGAACAGCATGACCAGAATTACCAGTAACATGATGGCTGCAAGCGGAAAATATTTGGTCAGTGCTTCCATGGCTTCACGCTGGTCCTTATACTGGGAATCCCAAAAGAATGTATATCCATCCGGCAGTTTGATGTTTTCTATTTCTTTCCTGATTTCGGCATGTACTTCTTTCATGGTATGTCCGCGCTTTACATCGCATTGGGCTGCCATGGATAGTTTACGGTTGTAAGTGCGGACAAGTGGCCATTCCCATTCCTGTACGATGCTGTCTGCGACTTGCGCCAATGGGGCTGAGTGCTGTCCGTTCCACACACTCAGATCTTCCAGGTGTTCCATATCCCATGAGGTTGTATTTGCAGTACGGAGCAGTACCGGCACCTGTTTATCATGGTCTCTGTAGATACCTACTGCTGTTCCATCGTTCAGTGCTTTGACTGAATTCATCATATCCGCACGTCCCATATTCAGTCTGCCGGCCTTCAGTGGGTTATATCCAGCTGTTATCATCATAGCCATGTTTCCCCATTCGTTTCGCGCGTGAAGTACCTTGGGATTCTTACGCATGATGCCGATAGCCAGTTGGGTCAGAGAGTCGAGGACTGCCGGATCGTCTCCGCAGAACCGAGCTTCTATCAATGCTTGCGGTATAGAGTTGATTTCAAAGCTGTTCACTCTTACCAATGCATCGGGAAACAGACGAGGAAGCTCTTCGTAAAGCTGTTGTTGCAGTTCGCGTGAGAGTTCCGGAGTTTCTGTTTCTACCAGGCATTGTGCATAGTTGGGCTGAGGCCCGTACGCCGCATTGGCCAGATAATACCGGGGTGGAGTCTGTCCGACAAATGAAGATACTTGTTTTACACCTTTGTAACTTTGCAAAACGTCTGTCAGCTTGTCTGCCTGCTTTTCACTTTCTTCGATACGGGTTCCTTCAGGCAACCACATATCTACGGAAAAATATTGTTTGTTCAATAAAGGCATGAACTGTTGAGGAATAAAACGGAATCCGTATCCAGCAACGGCTAGCAGGATAACCATGCAGCAGACAACGGTATATCTCTTCTTTATGGTTATTTCCAAAGCTTTTCGGAAAAGCTGATAGAAACGTCCGCTGAACAGTTCTTGTTTCAATTCATCCGGACGAGGCCTTCTGACAAATTCCTGTACGAAGAATACGTTTTGTGTGATAGCCAGTATCCAGCTGAGAAGTAAGGATACAGCTATCACAATGAATAAAGAGGAAAGTATTTCTCCTGTGATGTGCGGCGACAGATAAACAGGCAAGAAGGTGAGGATAGCTATTAGGGTAGCCCCCAAAAGTGGCATGGAAGTTCCGGATACGGCATCCAGAATTGCATTTCGTTTTCTCATTCCTCTTTGCATGTTCACTAGAGTAGCATCGTATACTACAATAGCGTTATCCACCAGCATACCCATTGCAATGATGATAGCTGCCAGTGACATGCGTTGCAAGGCAATTCCTGTAGCCTGCATATAAATGAGTGTCCCGAAGATGGAGAAAATCAGGCCACTTCCTATCAGAATACCGTTCTTAAGACCGATAAAGAACAGCAATACTCCGACTACGGTCAGTACAGATATAATCAGATTCATGACGAATCCTTCATTGGCAACGGCGGATTCATATCCTTGGTCATAAAGAATGTCCAGCCTGTAGCCTTCCGGCATTTCTTTTTTCAATTCATCGATACGGTCGGCTACCCATCTTGACATCTCGACTACGTTTCCGTCAGATACGGTAGAAATGGCAATGCCGACCGCTGGAGTATTTCCCATTTTCATTTTGTTTCTGGCCGGATGGGTATAACTTTCCCGGATATCGGCAATTTCTCCTAATCGGAAATAGGTCCCGTCTGTAGCAGTTACTGTCAGATTTTCTATTTCTTCCAGGTTACTGAAACTTCCAGATACTTCTACGCGTAAACGGTTGTTTTCTGTTTCTACTGCTCCGGCATCTACTATTTTGTTCTGTCTGTCGAATGCGGTAGCTATTCCAGCCATAGTTACTTTACTTTGTGAGAGAACAGCTGGATTGACCGTCACTTCAATGGTACGGTTTTGTATACCAAAAAGTTCTACTTTGGCAACATCTTTAATGGCTAATAGTTCGTTCTTGATTTCTTTAGCATAATCTTCCAGTTCACGATAGCTGTGTGTTTCGCTACTCAAACCGTAGAATACTCCTAAAACGTCGCCGAAATCATCGTTCACGATGGAAGGTCCCGCTCCAGCAGGAAGTTTACCTTGTACGTCGTTGACTTTACGTCGCAGCTTGTCCCAAAGTTGTTGCATTTCGTCTGCCCGGATTTCTTTCTTTACATATACTGTAATTTTCGATAGTCCGGCCCGGTTATCGGTTTTCAGGTAATATAGTTCACCCAGTGACTGGATAGCTTCTTCTAGCGGATCAGTTACTTGTTGCTGTACTTCTGCCGGCGAAGCACCAGGATAAGTAGTGGTTATCAATGCTTGCTTGATGGTAAAGGGGGCATCTTCCAGTTTTCCCATGGTATAGTAGGAAAAGATACCTCCTAGAATTATCAGGATAAGCAGTAACCAGCTCAGTGCCTTATTCTTCAAGAAAAATCTGGTAAATGTCTTCATGGGGTTAATCTTGAATGGTTATTGTATCATTTTCTGCTAATGTAAAAAGTCCGGTTGCGGCTATCCTGTCATTGGCTGTGATTCCGGATAAGATTTCTATCTTGTCTTTTTTCTGTATTTTACCGGTTTTGATAGGAACTTTATTTATACGGTTCTGCTGGTTTACCCGCCAGACAAAAGTACCGGATACTTCATCGTGGCAGACTGCAGATTGTGGGATAAGGACACTTCGGCTCGAATATGTTGAGGTGTCTTGATAAAAAAGTTCCAATGTTCCGGACATTCCTCCAAACAGAGTGTTGCCCTGATTGTCCAGAATAGCTGTGAAAAGATAAGATATGTTGTTGTCTGTTACACTTTGGGTGAGGTAGGTATCTGTCGGATAATATTTCTGATCTGGCAGGGTGCTGAATATAACAGAGCAAGACGGTTCTTTGCCCTTCCTGTAATTTAGTGCGGCTTCTTCTGGAATATATGCTTCTACTTTGATTCGGGATAAGTCGATGAATCTTATGATTGGAACACTCGGTTGTATATCCTGATAGCGTTCTGTGTATATCTGCTGTACATATCCGTCAAAAGGAGCATACAGACGGGTATCATTCAGTTCATTGACGGCTGTTTCATAATCGGCTTTAGCTTTTTCATAGTTTGCTTTGGCTTTTTCATAGTTCATTCCAGATATATTATCTTCTTCATACAGATTGGTGACTCTTTGGAAATCTGCCTTTGCCTGTCGATAAATGGCACCGGTCCGTTGTTCTTTTATCCGGAAATCTCTGTCGTCCAATGCTGCTATTAATTCTCCTTTACGGAAGAACTGTCCGTTCTGGATGTTGAAAGTCTGTATTGGGCCTCCCACCCGAAAAGACAGTTCTGTTACCCGGAAAGGATTTGATATGAACGTATAGTTTCTTCTGGAATCTTGTCCGGAGGCTTCAGGAGTAATCACTTTGATTTCCGGAATCTGTACATTAGATGGTGCAGTGGATGTGCATCAGTCCCAATATTCCGATGCAACATAGAATCGAATGTTTCATTATTTTGTTTTTTTGATGGATTTTTATTGAATAATGCACAAATGTAGTATGTAAACAGGAGGCAGGAAGAATTCATTTACTCAAGTAACGGTTATATTTACTGACTTGTAGAAAAAAGGAACTGGAATGAAATCTGTTTTAAAGAAGGTATGCCGGAAAATGAAAAAAGCTGTTCCACAGTGGCGTGAAACAGCTTTTGTTTATTGGTCGTTTGTACAGTTTCTTTTAAATCTGTTGCATAGCCTGCTCCAGATCAGCAATGATATCGTTTACATTTTCAATACCTACAGACAGGCGAATCAAATCCGGAGCAACACCGGCTTCAATCAATTGTTCGTCTGTCAGCTGACGATGGGTATGGCTGGCTGGGTGCAGAACGCAAGTACGGGCATCGGCTACATGTGTAACGATGCAGGCCAGTTTCAGGTGGTCCATGAACTTGATGGCTTCTTCGCGTGTACCGTGCAGTCCGAATGCGATGACGCCACAAGAACCGTTCGGCATATATTTTTGGGCTAGTTCGTAATATTTACTGCTCTTCAGACCGCAGTAGTTTACCCATTTCACTTTCGGATTAGCTTCCAGCCATTCGGCTACTTTTTGGGCATTCTCACAGTGGCGAGGCATGCGCAGATGAAGAGTTTCCAGTCCCAGATTCAGCAGGAAAGCATTCTCCGGTGATTGGATAGAACCTAAGTCACGCATTAATTGAGCGGTTGCTTTAGTCATATAGGCCATCTTACCGAAGGCTTTTGTATAAGTCAAACCATGGTAGGATTCATCCGGCTGGGTCAAACCCGGAAATTTGTCTGCATGAGCGTCCCAATCGAAATTTCCACTGTCTACAATCGCACCGCCTACACAAGTAGCATGTCCGTCCATGTATTTGGTAGTAGAATGAGTTACGATATCGGCTCCCCATTCAAACGGGCGGCAGTTGATAGGTGTAGCGAAGGTATTGTCTACAATCAAAGGTACACCATGTTTGTGGGCAATGCGTGCGAATTTTTCGATATCCAATACATTGATACTTGGATTTGAGATTGTTTCACCGAACAGGCATTTGGTGTTCGGACGGAAAGCTTTTTCGATTTCTTCTTCCGGGGCATCGGCATCAACAAAAGTACATTCGATACCCAGCTTTTTCATGGTTACGGCAAACAGGTTGAAAGTGCCACCATAAATGGTAGAGGAACAAACAAAATGGTCACCGGCTTCACAGATATTGAATACGGCATAGAAGTTAGCAGCTTGACCTGATGAGGTCAGCATAGCACCTACACCGCCTTCCAATGCTGCGATTTTTGAAGCGACAGCATCGTTGGTCGGATTCTGTAGACGGGTATAGAAGTAGCCGCTGTCTTCCAAATCGAATAAACGGGCCATCTGTTCACTGGTATCGTATTTAAAAGTAGTGCTTTGATAGATAGGCAATACGCGTGGTTCGCCCTTTTTAGGAGTCCATCCTGCCTGGACGCAGAGTGTCTCTTTACTGAATTTATTTTCCATTCTATCTGATTTTTTAAGAGTTTGTCATTTATTCGGGACAAATGTAAGAAATATTCCAGCATTTTTTAGTTATTTTATTCAAAAAGAATTATTTTTGAAATTCTAACTAATGAGATAAGCTATGGCAGATGAATTGAAATTTAGGCATGAATTGCCTGTACAAATCCGTTTCAGTGACGTCGATTTATATGGTCACATGAATAATTCGTCATACTTTTCATTGTATGACTTGGCAAAGACATCATATATGCGCGATGTGTTTGGACATAAAGAATGGCATAAGATTGGACTGGTTATTGCAAGTATTAAGGCTGATTTCCTGGCCCCTGTGTTCTTTTCAGATGAGTTAGTGATTAAAACTGCTGTTACCCATTTAGGGCATAAGAGTCTTACTTTGATGCAGGAAGCGGTAAATAAGGCCAGTGGGGTATTGAAGTGTCAGTGTTGTACCGTGATGGTAGGTTATGATATGATGACCAAGGAGCCGGTTGATTTGCCAACCGAGTTTAAGACTATGATTTGTGATTATGAAGGGAAGACGTTGGAAGAATTGTCCAAGCCGCTTCCTTAAATGGAAATATTGAATATAAGAAAAAGCCTCTGTTGCGTCAATAAAATTTGCAGCAGAGGCCTTTATTATAAATGGCAGGGTTCTGTTTATTTGAAAGATTTCTGATAGATTTCCAATACTTCAGCATCGGTCAGCGGACGTGGATCGAGAGTGAAGAGCGCTCCCATGGTTTCGCGGGCATTTTGTACCATCTGAGGTAGATCTATTTCTTTCACACCAAATTTGCTGAGTTGGAGTCCATAGACATCGCAAGCTTTCTGCATACATACTAATGCATCGATGAAATCACTTGGACGGTTACTCTTTTGTTGAGTCATGGCCTCAGCCATTTTCATATAGCGTTTCATACAGTCGTTCCGGAATGTCTCGAAATATACTTCACTAAGAGCTATCAGACCAGCCCCATGAGGAAGTTCCGGATGGAAGGCACTCATAGCATGCTCCATAGAATGTTCAGAAGTGCAGCTTGAAGTAGATTCTACCAATCCGGCCAATGTGCTGGCCCATGCTACTTTAGCACGAGCTTTCAGGTTCTTTCCGTCCTTTACGGCTACCGGCAGATATTTGTAAAGCAAGCGAATGGCCTCAAGTGCGTATAAGTCACTGATGGGAGTTGCACAGTTGGCGATAAAGCCTTCTGCTGCGTGGAAGAATGCATCAAATCCTTGATAAGCAGTTAAATGAGGAGGAATGGAAATCATTAATTCTGGGTCAATGATAGATAAAGTAGGGAAAGTGCACAGATTTCCGAAACCTATTTTCTCATGTACGTCTTCGTTGGTGATGACTGTCCATGGGTCAGCTTCTGTACCGGTACCGGCAGTTGTCGGGATAGCTACGATGGGTAAAGCTTTGGTTACTGCACGTCCTTTGCCGCTTCCTGCCGGAATATAATCCCAATAGTCGCCGCTGTTGCAGGCCATTACAGCTATAGCCTTAGCTGAATCAATGCTGCTTCCTCCTCCCAATCCGATGATAAAATCACAGCCACGTTCACGGCATATAGCTGCAGCCTCCATCACGTGACGTTTGGTAGGATTCGGGAGTATCTGGTCGTATACGATAGAGTCTACATCATTTTCGGTTAACAGACTGGTCACTTTATCCAGGTATCCATATTTTCTCATGGATGTTCCGTTTGAGATAACAATCATAGCCTTCTTACCAGGTAGCTTTTCGGTTGCCAACTTTTTAATCTCACCACATCCGAACAAGATTCTTGTAGGGATGTGCAAACTGAAAACTGGATTTGCGTTCATAATATCTCTTGTTTAAAAGTTATGTTATTCCAAAGATAGGGAATTAACGTAGATGAGGCTACATGGAAGTGTTAATTTTTATAAGAGATTTTGTCTTTTTCAGAGAAATGTAAGGCATTTAGGATTTGGGGGAGAAAAAATATTGGATTTTCTATTTCGAATGATATAGGAAAGTGCTGCTAAGTGTCGAATGGAATTTTTATTTGATGGAACTTACATGCCCTTAGAAACGAGTGTATATAAAAAGCCTCCTGTCCTTTCGTAGAAGACAGGAGGCTTATCTTTATTTGGCGCTTACCTATTGGTAAGAACGATTATTTCTGTTCTTTGCTTGCGTGTGGCTTACGGTCACGTTTCGGGTGATTTTCACCGTTGTTGCCTTCAGGTTTCGGAAGAAGTACCTTGTGAGACAGTTTGAACTTACCGGTTTTTGGATCAATGTCCATCAGTTTCACTTCGATTTCATCACCTTCATTCAAGCCGGCTTCTTCGATAGTCTCTAGACGTTTCCAGTCAATTTCTGAAATGTGAAGCAGACCATCCTTGCCAGGCAAGAATTCAACAAATGCACCATAAGGCATAATGGAGCGTACTTTACCCATGTAAACTTCACCTACTTCAGGTACAGCAACGATGCCCTTAATCATGCGCATTGCATCATCAATACATTTCTTATTGGTTCCGGCAATTTCGATACGTCCTACACCGTCTATTTCTTCAATGGTGATAGTAGCACCGGTTTCTTCCTGCATACCTTGAATAATTTTTCCACCCGGACCGATGACAGCACCGATGAATTCTTTCGGAATTGTCATGGTTTCAATACGCGGAGCGTGTGGTTTCAGTTCGGTACGCGGTTCTGCAATGCAGTCTGTCAATTTACCCAGGATGTATTCACGACCTTGTTTAGCCTGAAGCAAAGCTTTTTCCAGAATGTCATAAGTCAGACCGTCGCATTTGATATCCATTTGTGTAGCTGTGATACCGTCGCGTGTACCTGTTACCTTGAAGTCCATATCTCCCAAGTGGTCTTCATCGCCCAGGATATCGGACAATACGGCATATTTATCTTCACCGGCATTTTTGATCAATCCCATTGCAATACCTGATACCGGTTTCTTGATAGGTACACCGGCATCCATCAGAGCCAGTGTTCCAGCACATACTGTCGCCATTGAAGAAGAGCCGTTTGATTCCAGAATGTCTGATACTACACGTACACAATACGGATAGTCTGCCGGAATCTGTCCTTTCAGTGCACGCCATGCCAAATGGCCATGGCCGATTTCACGACGTCCTACACCACGCTGTGCTTTAGCTTCACCTGTTGAGAACGGAGGGAAGTTGTAGTGCAGCAGGAAGCGTTCTTTATGTTGGTCGAGTACATCATCTACAATTTTTTCGTCCAGTTTGGTACCCAATGTAACGGTACTTAATGACTGTGTTTCGCCACGGGTAAAGATTGAGGAACCGTGAGGGCCAGGCAGTGGACTTACTTCGCACCAGATAGGACGGATGTCGGTAGTAGCACGACCGTCCAGACGTTTTCCTTCGTCCAGAATACAACGACGCATTGCTTCTTTTTCAACATCGTGATAATAGCGGTCTATCATACCGGCTTTTTCTTCCAGTTCTTCTTCTGTGAACTGAGCCTTGAACTCGTCACAGATTGCTGTGAAGGCTGCTTCGCGTTCGTGCTTATTCTTGTTACCAGACTGAGCAATGGCATATGCTTTATCGTAGCAGGCATCATGAACAGCTTTACGCAGGTCTTCATCGTTCTCTTCGTGGCAATATTCGCGTTTCTGAGTAGAACCGACTTCTTCCATCAGTTCCATTTGAGCCTTGCAATGAACTTTGATGGCTTCGTGAGCGCATTTCATGGCTTCCAACAGATCCTGTTCGCTTACTTCGTCCATTTCGCCTTCTACCATCATGATGTTTTCGTAGGTAGCAGCTACCATCAAGTCCATATCTGCACGTTTTAACGCTTCGAAGGTAGGATTGATGACGAACTGTCCGTCAATACGTGCTACACGTACTTCTGAAATCGGTCCGCCGAACGGTATATCTGATACAGCTAAAGCTGCTGAAGCTGCCAGACCAGCCAAAGCATCAGGCATATCTACGCCGTCTGCTGAGAAAAGTATAATGTTTACATAAACTTCTGCATGGAAATTGTCTGGGAACAACGGGCGGAGGGCACGGTCTACCAGACGGCAAGTCAGGATTTCGTAATCGGATGCTTTTCCTTCACGTTTGGTAAAGCCGCCCGGGAAACGTCCGAATGCTGAATATTTTTCTTTGTATTCTACCTGCAGAGGCATGAAATCAGTACCGGGAACTGCATCTTTTGCTGCACAAACAGTAGCCAGCAACATGGTATTACCCATGCGTAGCATTACAGCACCATCTGCCTGTTTTGCTAGCTTTCCCGTTTCGAGTGTGATGGTTCTTCCATCGCCCAACTCGATCGTCTTAACAATTGGATTGATCATAAAAAATGTTTTAATATTGTTTTCTTCAAAAATACGTGCAAAGATAGGTAATTTCTTCTAGTAACGGGGTGGAAATGAGATAAAAGTTTTCAGTAAAGACGTTTTTTATCCGTTATCTGTCAAGAAGATGTGTAAAAACTTTGTTAAACCGTGAAAAGACGTATCTTTGCACCTCGAATTTTGGAATGAACGGTAAGCGCCGTCAAATGATTTGTTTACAATGAGAAGAAATGTGTATATGGCTGTAGCCTTATTGGCTGCAGGACTGGTCTCTTGTAAGAATGAGCCCAGTTTTAAGGTAGAAGGTGAAGTGTCGGGAGCTGCCGATAAGATGTTATATCTTGAACAAAGCGGATTGGAGGGAATTGTTTCGTTGGACTCTGTCGAACTGGATAATAGTGGAAGCTTCAGTTTCTCTGAGGCTCGTCCGATGTCGCCGGAATTTTATCGTCTGCGTATCGATGATAAGGTCATCAATTTTTCGGTAGATTCTACAGAAACGGTTACATTTAAGGCCGATTATCCGAACTTTACTACGGATTATCGAGTAGAAGGGTCTGAAAATAATACGAAAATAAAGGAACTAGTGTTGCTTCAGGCCGATTTGCAGGCAAATGTAGACCGTTTGTCAAAGTCGGGGCTTCCTGCCGGCGAAATTCAGGATAGCCTGATGAGTCTGGTCAATACATATAAAGACCGGGTGAAGCATAACTATATCTTTAAAGGTCCGAATATGACGTATGCTTATTTTGCCCTGTTCCAGACTTTGAACGGTTATATGATTTTCGATCCGCTGACCAATCGGGAAGATGTAAAATGTTTTGCAGCTGTCGCTACCAGCCTGAATAACCAATATCCTCATGCCGATCGTTCACGCAATTTATATAATATGGTTATTAAAGGGATGAAGAATACCCGTAAGCCACGGACAAAAGAAGTGGAATTGCCGGAAGGAGTCGTAAAGGAAGCTTCTATCATTGATATTCCGTTGATGGATATTCAAGGGAATGTGCGTCATCTGACTGACCTGAAGGGCAAAGTGGTGTTGATTGATTTTACAGCTTACAGTACGCCTACTTCGGGGGCTCATAACCTGGCTTTGCGTGAGATTTATAATAAATATGCCTCTCAGGGATTGGAAATCTATCAGGTTTCATTGGATGGCAACGAACATTTTTGGAAAACAGCAGCCGATAATCTTCCTTGGATTTGTGTACGCGATCCGCAAGGTTCTTATTCCACTTATGTCAATCTGTATGGGGTGACTCAGTTACCGGCAGCGTTTTTGGTGAACCGTAACAATGAGCTGAGTGTGCGTGTAGATGAAAAGACTAATCTGGAAGAAGCCATCAAAAGTCTGTTATGATATGAAAAGTATTCGAAAATAGATAGACTGGAATTTGGCTGATAAAATAAAAAAATATATCTTTGCCTCAGTTATATAGGAAAAGGGTTCCGGCATTATTGGAAATGTCGGAATTCTTTTTTGTTTATAGGCATAGAATTATATAAATTTAAATAACGAAAATTTAAGGAGGAAAAAATTATGGCTTATATGTCAGAAGAAGGTTATCAGAAACTGGTAGCCGAATTGAAGCATTTGGAAGCAGTAGAACGTCCTAAAATCGTTGCTGCCATTGCTGAGGCACGTGATAAAGGTGATTTGTCAGAAAATGCGGAGTACGATGCAGCTAAAGAAGCTCAAGGAATGCTGGAAATGAAAATCAATCAGTTGAAAGCGACTATCAGCGATGCGAAGATTATTGATACTTCTAAGTTGAAGGCTGATACTGTACAGATTTTGACACGTGTTGAACTGAAGAATGTCAAGACTGGCATGAAGATGGCTTATACCATCGTATCTGAAAGTGAAGCGAACCTGAAGCAAGGCAAGATTTCTGTAAATACTCCGATTGCTCAGGGCCTGTTGGGTAAAAAGGTAGGTGATATCGCCGAAATTACTATTCCACAGGGAAAAATCAGCTTGGAAGTTACAGGAATATCATTTTAACGGCAGGGCAGGTCTGTGTATGCAGGCTTGCCTTTTTAATTTTTAATTATATGGCAACAATATTCAGTAAAATCATTGCAGGTGAGATTCCCAGCTACAAGGTAGCTGAGAATGACCAGTTTTACGCTTTCCTGGATATCAATCCATTGGTAAAGGGACACACATTAGTGATACCGAAGCGTGAAGTAGATTATATTTATGACTTGACCGACGAAGAACTGGCTGCCATGCATGTTTTTGCCAAACATGTAGCATTGGCTATTCAGAAGGCGTTCCCTTGTAAAAAAGTCGGTGAAGCTGTTATCGGTCTGGAGGTCCCTCATGCACATATCCATCTGATTCCGATGCAGAAGGAATCGGATATGTTGTTCTCTAATCCGAAACTGAAACTGACTGACGATGAATTCAAGGCAGTAGCAACTGCTATCAGCAGCGCCTGGAAAGCCCAGAACTGAGCCTCCTCCTTTATACTATATTTACCATACAAGAAGCCACCCTGTTTTTATGGGGTGGCTTTTTTTATTGATTGTATTTTATTGTGGAATTGGAAATTCTTATTAACTTGACGCTCGTTAACAAAGAAGAAAGAATGAGAAAATTTGTTGTCAGTTGGATGTGCTTGATGTGGGTAGGGATAGCTGTTGCCTGGGCACAGAACGGGAGAATAGAAGGAACGGTTATAGACCGTTTTACGCGTGAACCTTTGGAACTGGTGAATGTGTTGGTTATCGGGTTGAATCAAGGGGCATCCACGGATGCGGAAGGGAAGTTTGTAATCGAACAGATTCCTCCGGGTATCTATAGACTACAAGCTTCATTCTTGGGGTATAAAACGGTTTATACAGCCGAATATCGGGTGAATCATCTGACTCCACATATCCAGATAGAAATGGAGGAAGACGGCGAAATGCTGAATGAAGTGACGGTTACGGCTACCCCGTTTCCACGTGTGACGGAAAGTCCGGTCAGTTTGCGTGTCATTGGTTTACAGGAAATTGAAAAAGTGCCTGGTGCGAACCGTGATATCTCGCGGGTTGTACAGAATTATCCAGGAGTTGCTTTTTCGCCTGTCGGTTATCGGAATGACTTGATTGTCCGTGGAGGTGGTCCTTCTGAAAACAGTTTTTATCTGGATGGAATAGAGATACCGAATATCAATCACTTCAGTACACAAGGTGCTTCCGGTGGTCCGGTCGGACTGATTGATGCCGATCTGATTCGGAATGTACGATTTTATAGCGGTTCATTTCCGGTCAGCAGAGGTAATGCTTTGAGCTCGGTGCTGGATTTCCAGTTACGTGACGGCGATATGGAACGCAATTCTGTAAAAGCGACATTGGGAGCTTCGGAGGTCGCTTTGACCTCCAACGGACATTTGGGAAAGAAGACTTCTTATCTGGTTTCTGTCCGTCAATCCTATCTGCAGATGCTGTTCAAGATTTTAGGGCTTCCGTTTCTGCCGGCTTATACAGATGCTTCTTTCAAATTGAAGACACGTTTTGATGCCTACAATGAACTGACGGTATTGGGCTTAGGGGGTATCGACCGGATGAAACTGAATCTGGGGCTCGAGGGAGAGGATGCGGAATATCTGTTGAGTTATCTGCCTGAAATCAATCAGGAAACTTTCACTGTAGGAGGCGTGTACCGGCATTACGCAGGTCGGCATGTACAATCGGTGACGCTCAGTCACAGTTATCTGAATAACCGTAATCTTAAATATCGGGATAACGATAAGAGTTCTTCTGATAATTTGACGCTCGATTTAGGTTCTGTAGAGCAGGAAACTCAGCTACGACTTGACAATACTTCGACATGGGAACGCTGGAAGCTGGATGCCGGTATAGAACTGGGGTATCTGCAATATACCAATCATACTTACCAGCGTGTATATAATGACGGCTTGTCTGTATCCGATTACCGTACGGCTTTGGACATATTCCGTTGGGGACTGTATGCTTCCTTGAATTATTCCGGTGTAGATGAAAGGTTTACAGCTTCTTTGGGTGTACGGACGGATGGAAATAATTATAATAGCCGTATGAAGGAATTGTGGCGTCAGCTTTCTCCACGCTTGTCTGTTTCTTATCGGCTGACGGATGGCTGGTATCTGAGCGGGCACATGGGCTTGTATTATCAGTTACCTCCGTATACAGCCTTGGGCTTCAAAGATTCTGATGGAACGTATGTCAATCGTTCGCTGGTTTATACTTCTGTTTCTCAGGAGAGTATTGGCCTGTCCTGGAGACCGGACGAGTCGATGGAAGTGACTGCCGAGGGATTCTACAAAGGATATGACGATATGCCTCTTTCTGTGGTTGATGGCATCCCATTGGCCTGTAAGGGAAATGATTATGGAGTAGTGGGCAATGAAAGGCTGGTATCTACGGCTCAAGGCCGGGCGTATGGAGTAGAGTTGATGTTCCGTTGGCTGCTTCGGCAGAAATTGAATCTGTCTTCTTCGCTGACATTGTTTAAAAGTGAATTTAGGAAAGCGGCTTCAGAAGAGTATCTGCCTTCTGCATGGGACAATCAGTTCATTTGGAATGCAAGCGGTACGTATAATTTCCCGAAGCATTGGAGCGTTGGTTTGCGGGTCAGTTGGATAGGAGGGTCTCCTTATACGCCTTATGATGTAGAGAAATCTTCTTTGGTAGAAGCTTGGGATGCTCAAGGAAAAGGGTATTATGATTATACCCGATACAATGCCGAACGCTTGTCTTCGTATGCCAAATTGGATATTCGGGTAGATAAGGTCTTCTATTGGAAAAAGTGTATGTTAGGTTTCTATCTGGATTTGCAGAATATTACTGCCAACAAGCTGAAACAGGCTGATGTCCTGATGAGTACAGGGGTGATTGAAAATCCGGAAGCTCCTTCTTCAGAGCAGCGTTATGTTATGAAATACCTGCCTCAGGAAAGTGGTACTTTGCTGCCTACATTGGGTATAACTTTCGAATATTGAGAGTATCTGTCGGAAAAGAATCGCCCGATGTATCTTGCATCGGGCGATTCATATAAGGAAAATAAGAATTTATCAAAGGTATTTGTCTCCGAATTTCATTTCTACATCGTTGACAAATTTCCGTAAAGCCTGCTGGTCGTCTTTCTTGCAGATGATAAGGGCATTCCCTTGTTCGGCTACCAGATAGCCGTCCAAATCCTGAATAACGGCCAGTTTCCCTTCCGGAAGCTGGATGATGTTGTTCTTACTGTTGTAAAGCAAAGTATCGCTGTTGATGATGACATTCTTGTTCTTGTCTTTGGGAAGGTTATCATACAGTGATTTCCAGGTTCCGATATCTGCCCATCCGAAGTCGCAAATCTGTACATACACATTGTCTGATTTTTCCAGTACGCGTGTGTCGATGGAACTGTTCGGGCAGGTCCGGAAGTCTGGCATGTCTGCTTCTACACGCGGACAGATATCCGGCATAATATTATGGAAGGCTTCCAGAATGGTTCTAACATGCCAAATGAAGATGCCTGTATTCCAATAGAATTCATTGCTTTCTACAAACATCTTAGCAAATTCTCCGGCCGGTTTTTCTACGAATGTTTTAATTTTGTGGAATCCGCTTTCTTCTTCCTCGTCAATCTGGATATAGCCGTATCCTGTTTCCGGATAGGTCGGTTTAATTCCGATGTTTACCAGTTTTTCAGATCTGGAAGCAAAATCCAAGCCTTTCAGCATTGCTTCCTTGAAAGCCTCCGGCCTCATGATGATGTTGTCCGATGGAGCTACAATCATGGTTGCATCCGGATTTATTTTCTGGATGACATGGGCTGCATATGCGATGGAAGGAGCTGTATTTCTTCTTTCTTCTTCTACAATAAGTTGGTTTTCATGTACATCGGGTAATTGTTTCAGTACGATGTCACGGTAATCGGAGTGGGTGGTAATATAGATGTTTTCCGGAGAAACAATCTGCTTGTATCGCTCATGCGTTTGTTGCAACATCGTCTGTCCTGTTCCGAAAAAATCCAGGAATTGTTTGGGAAGTGCTTTCCGGCTGTATGGCCAGAATCTGCGTCCCGTTCCTCCGGCCATGATGATACAGTAGTAGTTGTTATTCATAAAAACAGGTATAGCTTAAAGTTTATGCTAAGGTAGTTTTTATTTTGATAGAAACCCTTTCAGCCCCCTTCTATTTGTATTAGATAAATTTTATTTTCACATTTTTGACATAAAAGCTTGTAGGAATTGAAACTTTATGTATCTTTGCAACGGAATTAAGAAATGCCCAGATGGCGGAATCGGTAGACGCGCTGGTCTCAAACACCAGTGGAGTAACATCCATCCCGGTTCGACCCCGGGTCTGGGTACTGAGTTGGAGAAAGATGAATTTCTTTCTCCTTTTTCTTTTTTACCCCCTCGCAACTCATTGGTTTGCTGAAAGATAAGGTCAAGTACCTTGTTGTATGAGTTGGTTCGATATTTTTCTCCGTCAAATTCGATTTTTTCAGGAAACATCGAACTTATCAGCTTGATTTTTGTTTCAACAGGAGCGTCCAAAATAAACTTATCTATATTGTTTATCAACGACATAGAGTATTCTAACTTTGGTTTAATCTTTGAACGGTTGCCTTCTTTGAGTATTTCTATCTTTTCTTGCAGCAAATCAACTTCTTTTTGGTTGTGGCTTATAGCCTCGTCCTTTTCTGCCTTAGACATTTCACCGTCTAAATATTTATCTTTGGCAGTTTGAATCCTTTTTTGAAACACAAGCATCTTGTTTTGAAGTTGGGCAATCTCTCCATCAACGCTTGCGCTTTGTTCCTTTCTCACGTCGTTAAGGATTTGCTCATATAGGTTCAAAACAGTTTCATTAGGCTTTAGACTGCTTACATACTTGGCAAATCCTTCATTGACTTTTTCTGCTCTTGCCCTGATATGTTTCGCTTCTTCGCAACAGTTATAATAAGCATATCTGCCACCGTTGCCACGGCTGACTGCACCTGTGAGAGCATGACCACATACAGGACAAATAAGAAATCGGCGGAGAAATAAATCAGGATTGATTTTCTTGCTCAACTTTGGAGTCTTCTTTTTCTTCCTATCCAATATATCTTGTACTTTATTAAACACATCTTCCGTTATAATAGCCTCATGCACTCCTTCTACAATCATTTCGGGGTCATCCTTATAGGCAGGTACACGAATTTTTCCAATATATAGAATGTTTCTTAGCATTTCAAAGAATGAGCTTTCAGGGATAGATGGGCAAAGTCTTCTACGAATGCAACTGGGGGTCTCTATATCCTTGGCTATTTCCTCAAAAACCTTCCGAATGAGTTTCGCTTGCGGCTCAACTACCTCTATATGCGTATTATTTCTATCTGTTCTTGCATTCATATATCCTCTTGGGGCATGGTGCGCCCATTGACCTTTTAATAAAGTTCCGTGGATTCCATCTTTCGTTCTGCGTGAAATTTTTTCATCTTCAGAATGGGCTGTACCGCAATATAATGCCAAAAGAGTTGGCCAATCGGTAGATGTAAAATCAATGGGTGATTCTACTGTATTTATTTCAATCCCTAATTCGTCATACAATTTTCTTTTATACGTAAATGCGAATTCCACGTTACGGGAATATCTGTCCCATCTTAAAAATAATATCTTATCTACAGATTTTTTATGACTCCTACAATAATTGTAGATTCTCTTAAATTCAGGACGATTCATATCAAAATATTTGGCTGAATAATCTTCACGATAAACATTTATGACTTCAAATCTGTTCCTTTCACAATGATTTCTGAGAAATCTTTCTTGCATCTCAAGTGAACAACCATCTGCTTGCTCATCTGTACTCACACGACAATATAAAATTACTTTCATTTTTCTATTCATTTTATTAGTTATTACTTAATCCGTTTTCACTCTCTATTTGAAGATGTGCAAGCAAATAAAGATATTCCCTAATCTGCTTTACATCGTCATTGCTATATTTCTTTTCCCCATTGTTCAATACTTTTTTGCATGTTTCCAAGGTCAACATAGCTGTTATACATAAGATGTGCATCACTGCACTTATTTGTTTTTCGCCTCTTGACCATTCCAATAATGCCCCAAGACTTCTGAGCGGCAGGGATAAGCGTAAAACCCTTGATTTTTAATCTTTGTCTATACTTTTTCTGTTTCTTCCTCCTTTTCTATCACATCTTTTTTCTCTCCTAACAATCCCTTCTTTGCCTTTCTGTAAGTTGTACATTCTTCCATAACAATGGTATCGTCCGATTTTTTTAGAACTGCATAGTACAAGGACTTCACTCCTCTTGACTTTCTTCTGTCATAGCATCCTGCCATTAGGATATCTCCTTCTTTTACAGATGATAGATTAAAAAATTCATCTTTATTCTTACTCTTTATGAGATAATCACGGTGTTCCATACCTTTTTCATCTCTTGTTACAATGGCCATCCAATTACTATATTTATAACCATTACTCCAATCCCATACGGGGAGGCTTTCAATCAGCCAATTCTCTTCAATTCTAAACTTATTCATTTTTTGTATATTTTATATTTAACGCCATTTGTTATAACACTATTTTAATTTTATGTTGCAAATATACTACTAAAAGCCATTGGAGAGAAATATGTTAAAATCCCGACTTTTTGCCGACTTTTGCTTGTAACTAACTGATAATCAGCGCATGGAAATTCTTAATTGATTTTTATTTTTATCTTAATTAGTATTTTTGGTATATTTAACTAAAACTTGTGTGATTTTGAGGCCCCAGAGCTATATTTTAACAAAGTTTATAGACAGTTTTCGCAAAGTGTTAATGCTCGTATTAGTGAGTTTTGCGACATTTCGCAAAGAATATCCTTTTTTCAACAGCCGAATTTCTTCCGCATACTCAGCCTTCATTGTTTCGTCAGACTTTCTGTAGCCTTGCTTGCGTCCGACACTGCCACCATTGGCACGGAAATTCTTATAGCCACTATCCATACGTTCTTTAATGGTTTTTCTTTCCATCCTTGCTATTTCCGATAGTATAGTAATAAGGAATTGGCTCATTGGATTTATTTTTCCGTCTTCCGTCAGTGTTTCAATACTATAATTTTGAATATACAGACTTATTTTCTTTTGATTGAATAACTCTATAACCTCTAAAACTTGAAGAGTGTCTCTTCCTAAACGAGAAAGTTCCGTTACTAGCACTTTATCAATTTGGTTAACCTCAACAAACTCCACCATTTTCATAAGCTCTGTACGCTCAGTATTTCGCTTTGCTCCTGAAATCTTTTCGGCAAAAGTTCCTACGATAGTCCATCCATTGCGATTCGCTAATGCGGTCAATTCGTTTATCTGACGTTCATAGTCTTGGGCGATAGTTGATACTCGTGCGAACAATGCTACTTTCATATCTAAATTGATTTATATGTTATTTATCACACTACAAAGTTAACACAAATATCATATTTAGCCAAAAACAAACGGCCAACTAAAGTTAATTATCTGTTACTTGGTTGATATTTTATGTCAATTTTGTACCTTTGCAAACAAAAGTATAGAGTATGGAATACAACCTGAGTAGCAAAGTGAAAGAATTATGCCGTCAAAGAGGCATTCAACTAAAGGATTTAGCTCAAAAGATGGGTATAGCCCCTGAAAGCCTTAGTCGGGCAATCAATGGCAATCCTCAACTATCTACAATTACAAGTATAGCGGACAACTTGGGAATCTCTATCTCAGAGCTTTTTGCTGTAAAAGAACAGATTCCATTGAATGCTATCATTGTGTGTAGGGATAAGACCTATACTGCTCAAACTCTATCAGAATTGAAACTGCTTGTGAATGAGATAGAACGTGAATATGCCAATCTTTGATAAGTGTGTTTATGAATAAGATAAAACTGAAATATGACCCCAATCTTTCTGTACGAGAAAATGCTGTAAGGTGTGGGGTATCGGAATCTGCCATTAGAAAGTTCATTAGGACAAATGGAATAGACCGTAATTATGACAACAAAGTCGCCAAGAAGAGAGCCATACTTACACTGAAAGAAGAAAACCCTTCCATATCATTGGCTGAAATGGCTCATAGATTAGGATATTCTGTCAATACCATAAGGAAGTACCTTCAAATGGACTTAGGACAGTCAAAAATTACCACTTCTAAGGTATCAACTTTTGATTTATCAAACAAAAAATTCATTATCAAAAGTGTTTCAGATAACCAAACAGAAATTCTTATGAATATACTAAGATTGTATGTTCATAAAGATACTTTTGATTGTGACTTAACATTTAGCAAAGGAGTATTCTATCAGCATATATCTATGCCTAGGTTGAAATTTGATAAGTACCCATTGAAAAAAGACGTTCTGCCTTTAGAAAAAGTAGAGGATATAAAAGATGCTTCCTTACATTCGATTGTGATAGACTTGCCTTTCATCGTAAAGGACTATAAAAGCGCACAAACCTCTATGATAGCACAACGATTCAATTACTTTTCTTCTGTAAAAGAACTATATGAGACTAATACTTCTATGATATCCTTAGCTTTTAGGAAACTGCATAAAAATGGATTCCTGATTATGAAAACTATGGATTTTGTATTTGGCAGCAGTCAGCATTGGGTCGGCAATTTTGTTCAGAACACAGCGAATGAAATAGGATTTGTTTTATATGACACTTTCATTTTAGTTTCTAGAACTAAAATACTCACCACCAAGGGAGAAAAACAACATTTTGCCCGTAAGTACCACTCATACTTCTTTGTATTCCGTAAGGGGAAAAAGCATAAATAGTGAGCCACTTCCAACTTTGATATGGAAGTGGCAGAAAAATACGATATAGCTCAGGTCTCTCTTTTTTAACTATTCTTGGGCTTGCCTCCATTAAATCGCCAAATGGTAACAATGATGGCCAAGGCAAAAGCTATCCAAGAGAATAGAGAAATAGCTGCATCTTGAAGCCATTCTTTCAGTGTCACGTTGGATAGCCGTTTGTTGTGGCCAAACTGATACTCAAACCAAACAAGAT
>URWP01000019.1 GCA_900551645.1 uncultured Bacteroides sp. | reverse complement strand
TACTAGTAGTAGAACTGACAGCATGCCATACTGATACAGTCTACCATGTTTATCATCCAGTTTCAGAGAACGGATGGAGCAAACAAGACACGCTAACCTATACACTCCCAGACAGTCTGGAAACAGGATATTACCAACTGGAAGTAGATATACGCCACACGGAAGCCTATCCTTACCGTGATATTTGGTTGGAATTGGCATTCGAACGTAGAAAATCTCAATCTACTTTCACCGTACCGTCCAAACCGGAGGATTCACTGGATATTAATGAGCCGGACATTCCCACTGATTCCATGGTGTGGGTAAGAGACACTCTTCATCTCTATTTGACCGATGAACAAGGAAGATGGTTGAAAGGAGGTACCATAGGTAGCCTTTATCAGTTCAGCGCACCGGCCAGACCTTTCTGTCTGAATGATAAAGACGGAAAAAACTTCCGAATCATCCACATCATGAAAGACAACCCGCTGCATGGCATACACGACATAGGACTCCGACTGTTTCAACCAGCCTCTCAAACGGAATAACCCCATCAGCGGTCACGGCCAGCATCGATCCGTAGAAAGACAAACAACAGAATTGTAAATCCCCATAATGACGAACCACCATAACTGAAAAACGGTAAGGGTATACCAATAACCGGAGTAACCCCCAATACCATACCGATGTTAATAAACAGATGAAAAAAGAAAATACTCAATACACAATACCCATAGACTCGGCCAAAACGGGAAGTTTGTCGCTCCGACAACACCATCAAGCGTAATATAAAAGTAGTAAATAACAACAAAACAAGTGCAGAACCAAAAAATCCTTGTTCTTCACCTACCGTACAAAAGATAAAATCCGTATCCTGTTCCGGCACATATTTCAGCTTGGTCTGAGTACCGTTCAGAAATCCTTTGCCCCAAAAACCACCGGAACCTATAGCTATCTTGCTTTGATTCACATTATAACCAGCACCTGCAGGATCGTCTGTTATTCCTAACAAGACTTCAATACGGACTTTCTGATGAGCTTCCAGAACATTATTGAATACATAATCTATCGAATAGAAGAACACAGCAGACCCAACCGTAAAGACCAGGATATATAAATAATTAGCCAAACGCTCCCTATAATACAAATAAAGCAGATAAAGTACAATAGCCGCTGCCAATACCATTTCCACAATTACAACATTAAATGGTATAACATAACATGAAAACAAAACCGCCAACAAGACAATTCCAGTACAGAATCCTAAAATGTAACAGGCAAAACGACGATGTAGTTTAGCATAAGAATAAAACAATAAACCAGACAACAAAACAATCAATCCCCACACAGAGAAAGCTCCCCAAGGAGTAGCTTCATCCGGCATCCAATCCGCACTGAAACGCACCCCCACAATAAAATACACAACCGCACAGATTCCTGCAAACAAAATAGACCCGGTCATCCCTTCCCGATAAAGTACCAGAAAAAAAGACAGATAAACCAATGCAGAACCAGTCTCCTTTTGAAGAATAATCAGCACCATAGGTAAGAAAATAATTCCTAGGACTGCCAACATATGCTTCTTCCGTTTCATTGAGAACGTGTATTCTCCCATAAACTTGGCCAGAGCCAAAGCCGTAGCGAACTTGGCAAATTCAGCCGGCTGCAGACTGACCGGACCAAGCACAATCCAAGAACGGGAACCTTTGATTTCATGCGGATTAAATATAGTACCAAACAACAATAACAGCAAGATACCATAAATCAGGTAAGCATATGTATCATATAGTTTGTCTTCCAGCATCAGTAGAACAAATCCTAGTCCCAAAGAACAACCCATCCACATCAGTTGCTTTCCAGCACGCGTCCCAAAATTAAAGAAATCAGGTTCCCCATAATCATAACTGGCTCCACATACACTGAACCATCCACAAATCAGCAATGCCAGATACAGACCGATGGTCCACCAATCGACTGTCTTCCAAATACTATCTTTCCTGTAACCCATAATCAATTCTACGGTTTTGTATTTCTGTTGCCATCGCTTCATCTTCAGGCGACAACTTCCCCTTCAGGTATTGTTCAATCATCAACCGGCCGATAGGTACTCCATAGGTCGCTCCCCATCCACCGTTTTCTACATATACAGCTATGGCAATTTTCGGATCGTTCATCGGAGCGAATCCCATAAAAGCTGAATGGTCTTTTCCTCGGTTTTGTGCCGTACCTGTTTTACCACACACTTCAATGTCCGGCAGATTGGCCATACGGCAAGTACCTCCCAATACAGCAGAACGCATACCTTGTACTACCTCTTCGTAATGGTCCTTGTTCACCATTGTATAATGCCGCTGAGAATATACTGTATCTAAAGGTTCTCCAGATACCTCCTTGACTACATGCGGTGTTACATAATATCCCCGATTAGCGATGGTTGCTCCCAAATTAGCAATCTGTAAAGGAGTAGCCGTCACTTCACCTTGACCGATAGCGATACTGATTATGGTCAGTCCGTTCCATGAACCCCGATAAGCTTTATCGTAATATTTAGAATTAGGAATCATTCCACGTTTCTCGCCCGGAAGGTCAATTCCCAACGGATAACCGAATCCCATAGACACCATGTAATCCCTCCATGTATCCATAGCCTTTTGTACCGTACCATATTTCTGACGAGCCCCAATCATATAATACAATCCCCAGCAAAAATAACCGTTACAGGAAGTAGCTATAGCAGGAATCAACGGCAAAGGAGAACCATGTGCATGACATCCAACACGTAGTCCCCGGAAAACAAATCCATGAGAACATGGAAAAGGAGTACTCGTAGTAATAATTCCCTCCTGTAGAAAAGTAAGCGCCTGAGTAGTTTTAAATGTAGAACCCGGAGGATAGGCACCCATGATAGCACGATTCAGTAAAGGTTTCCATGGGTCACGCGCCAAAGCCAGATGATTCTTACCACGGTCACGACCAATCATCAGATGAGGGTCATAAGTAGGCGAAGAGACCAAGCAAAGCACCTCTCCCGTAGAAGGCTCTATCGCCACAATACTGCCAATTTTTCCTTCTAACAGACGTTCTCCCAACTGTTGCAGGTTGATATCCAAACTTAACTTCAAGTCTTTGCCAGGAACAGAAGCCTTATCAAACTTTCCGTTCATATATCTTCCCTGAATACGTCCACGAGCATCACGTAGCAAAATCTCCACTCCCTTTTCCCCCCGGAGTTGCTTTTCATACGAACGTTCTACACCAAGTTTCCCGATAAAGTCACCGGCTATGTAATAATCATCATTTTCGATATCAGATTTCGAGACTTCAGCCACATCGCCTAAAATATGAGCTCCCGAAGAATGGTTATATTGCCGGACTGTGCGTCGCTGAATGTAAAAGCCCGGAAACTTAAACAGTTTCTCTTGAAAGACACCACAATCCTCGCTAGACAACTGTGACAAAAAAATCTGGTTGGTATATGGAGAATATCCAGGATTCAACCGACGATCCTTGATTTCAGCCAAGCGCCTGCGCAAATAATCAGGAGTAATCTTCAGAGTCCGACACAAATCCATCGTATCCAGCTGTGTCACTTCTTTCATTACAATAGTAATATCGTAAGCAGGCTGATTATAGACCAGAAGTTCTCCATTCCGGTCATAAATGACTCCACGACTTGGATATTGGATTTTCTTCAAAAAAGCGTTACTATCTGCATTCTTTTTATAGTCTTCACTCATAATCTGCAAAGAAAGCAGACGCAACAAATAAACCAGCACGATACATACCACTGCACCGGCAATTACATATTTCCGTTTTTCAAGGTCGTAATTATGCTCCACTATTTTTTCCTCCTCATTGCATCCAGACACAGAATACATACCAAAGTAACCAAGGTATCTGTACCTATTTTAATCAATAAAGTCTTTAAGTTGAAAAACGAAAAGGCATCCAGCAAATTCAGTACGACAGAAAACAGTAACGTGCAAACCAAAGCGTACCAGAAAAAGGAGGAAAAGCCCATAACAGCAATTCCCGGCTCAAAATTTTCGGTCGGATCACGCTGAGTTTGGGCGAACAACAAAGGAGGCCGCACAAAAGCCAGGAAAGTAGCCGCAGCCGCATTTAGTCCCGGTGTATTACTGAAGATATCGATACTCAGCCCCAGAGCGAAGGCCCATCCCATTATTACTTTCCGATTCACCTGTGAATTGAGCTTCAAGATGAAATAGATATACAATAAAGGAGTGGCATATTGATATATATGTACATGGTTGAGCACCAACACCTGAAACAGGAGTAGAATGACAAACCATTTAATCCGTTGTAAGAAAATCATAACCTAATCAGTTGTTTAATAGAACTTTCACACTATCCTCCAAAGCGGCCTGTTCTCCGTAATTAAGAGGTGCAATGACTTGCACATCGTTCAGACGGGCAAAATCTGTAAAAAGACGAACTTTCAACAGGTAAGAAAGTCCATCGTGGCTGTCACTCATATCATCAACTGTTCCTACCGGAATCCCCACCGGAAACACCGAACTATGTCCGCTGGTCACAATAGTATCGCCTAAAGCAAACTCTGAATGTCGTGGCAAATCTTTAAGATAGGCATATCTAGAAGAGTTACCATCCCAGTTCAAGATACCGAAATAAGAGGTCCGATTGATTTTACAGCTAATATTACTCTTGGCATTGAGAACAGGCAATACAATAGAATGATGAGGAGCAGTCAGATATACGATACCAACTATACCATTTCCGCAGACAACTCCCATTTCAGGCTGTATACCATCTGCACTCCCTTTATCAAGAGTAATGAAGTTATTAGCCCGTGTCACACTGTTATTCACGACATGTGCGTCAACAATACGATAATTCTGGAGGACCTCTGTCCGCAATCGGGTAATAGCTGTAGTATCCTTCTCGTATTCAGCCAACTGACGTGACAAATTTTCCACTTCCAGTTCCAACTGTATATTACGGGCAGTCAGCTTTTCATTCACACCACGCAAACCAAAATACTGAGTTACCTGGTGAGAAGTTTCATAAATCACTCCCGACACATAGTTGGCCGAAGAAAAAAAGACACTTCCCTGATAGTTGTTGAAACGAAACAACAAAATAAAACTAGCGATTTCCAACACTATGAACAGAAACCAATAATCGTATTTTAATATAAAATTAATGAGATTACGCACGTCAATACACTGATTTTCGGGAATAATCAAGGTTAGCTACCCTAACTTTCCGCCTGGATTTTCATTACCTCCATAAACAAACAGTGAGGATGAAACTGTGTGATACCCATACAGTCTCAACCTCATGTGTTATTTCATACCAAGTAGAAGGTCTCTACTAAATTCAACGCATCAAGAATGAAAAACGATCTACATTCTTCAAGGCAATGCCCGTTCCTTTCGCCACACTCAACAAAGGTTCATCAGCAATGTGGAACGGTATATTCATCTTATCTGTCAGACGTTTGTCCAAACCACGAAGCAAAGCACCTCCACCTGTCAGATAGATACCGTTAGTTACAATATCAGCATACAACTCAGGTGGCGTATTTTCTAATGCACTCAAGATAGCTGTTTCAATCTTGGCAATGCTCTTCTCCAGACAATGAGCTATTTCCTGATAACAAACAGGAACTTCCATCGGTAGAGCTGTAATACGGTTAGGCCCACGCACCACGTAATCTTCAGGAGCCTGGTCACCCAAATCGGTCAAAGCGGCACCTACATGAATTTTGATACGCTCTGCCATACGTTCACTCACCTTCACATTATGCTGACGGCTCATGTATTCCTGAATATCGGCAGTCAAATCATCACCTGCGATACGGATAGAGTTGTTCGAAACAATACCTCCCAGTGAAATGACAGCAATTTCAGTAGAACCACCACCTATATCCACAATCATATTTCCTTCCGGAGCTTCCACATCCAGACCAATACCGATAGCGGCAGCCATCGGTTCGAAAATCAAATAGACATCGCGTCCGTTAGCATGTTCGGCACTATCACGAACTGCACGCAATTCCACTTCAGTAGAGCCAGAAGGCACACCGATAACCATCCGTAATGAAGGAGTAAACAAGCGGCGTCCGGTATTCACCTTCTTAATCAGACCACGCATCATCTGTTCACAAGCGTTAAAGTCTGCAATTACACCATCACGTAACGGACGTACCGTACGGATATTCGGGTTTTCTTTTTCATACATCAGTTTGGCCCGCTCGCCCACAGCAATCATTTTGTCAGTGCGACGATCAAGAGCAACGACGGAAGGTTCATCCACAACAATCTTGCCGTTACTTATAATAATGGTATTGGCTGTGCCAAGATCCATCGCTATTTCTTGCGTAAAAGAGAACAATCCCATTTTTCTATTCCTTTTTTGTCTAATTTAGTAGATTTTGCCGACAGCCTTTCCTCAGGCCATCGGCTGCATGAATCAATGTTTAAAGTGACGGATGCCCGTAACGACCATAGCTACCCCATGTTCGTTGCAATACTGGAAGGTCAGTTCGTCTTTTACAGAACCACCCGGCTGGATAACGGCCTTCACACCTTCCTTATCAGCTATTTCTACACAATCAGGGAACGGGAAGAAAGCATCGCTGGCCATTACAGCTCCATGCAAGTCGAAGCCGAAAGATTTAGCCTTTTCGATAGCCTGTTTCAACGCGTCTACGCGGGAGGTCTGTCCTACACCGCTAGCCAGCAACTGCTTGCCTTTAGCCAATACAATAGCGTTACTCTTGCTGTTCTTCACAATCTTATTGGCAAACAGCAAATCCTCTATTTCAGCGTCTGTTGCAGCCTTCTCTGAAACCTGCTTCAAATCATTACGAGTTTCGATACGAGTATCCTTATCCTGTACCAATACTCCATTCAGCAACGAACGGAACTGCACAGTATTTCCCTTACCTTCCTTACGGATAAGGATGATACGGTTTTTCTTTTGAGACAACACTTCCAATGCATCTGCATCATAAGCCGGAGCAATAATAACTTCGAAGAAAATTTTATTGATTTCTTCGGCTGTTTCCCGATTGACAGTTGCATTGGTAACCAACACACCACCGAACGCAGAAACCGGATCGCCGGCCAAGGCATCTTTCCATGCTTCGAGTACAGTAGCACGTGAAGCCAATCCACAGGCATTGTTATGCTTCAGGATGGCAAAGGTTGTTTCATCAAATTCCTCAATCAAATCGACAGCAGCATTGATGTCCAACAGGTTGTTGTAAGAAATCTCTTTACCATGTACCTGTTCGAACATATCTTCCAGCTTACCGTAGAAAGTTCCTTTCTGATGAGGATTTTCACCGTAACGTAGCGGATATCCGTCTTCTACAGCACAACGGAAAGCCGTACCTTCTCCTCCGTCAAAATAGCCCCAAATGGCCGAATCATAATGAGAAGAAACAGCGAAAGCTTCACGTGCAAACCAGCGTCTTTCATCGCGGGTAGTTGCGGCACCCTTTTCATTCAGTATATCCAAGAACGGTTTGTACTGGTGTTTGCTGGCAACAATCACCACATCATTGAAATTCTTGGCAGCGGCACGAATCAGTGAAATACCACCGATATCGATTTTTTCTATAATAGCTTGTTCTTCGGCTCCTGAAGCAACAGTATCTTCAAACGGATAAAGGTCAACGATAACCAGGTCGATTTCCGGAATCTCATACTGGGCAATCTGTTTCTGGTCTTCCTCCAGTTCCCGACGGCACAGAATACCTCCAAAGACTTTCGGGTGCAATGTCTTTACACGTCCTCCTAAAATAGAAGGATAAGTAGTAAGATCTTCTACTGCTTTACACGGATAGCCCAACGATTCTATGAAATGGCGGGTTCCGCCAGTTGACAGGAATTCAACTCCTTCTGTGTGCAGTTTGGCAAGTATTGCATCCAAACCATCTTTGTGATAAACCGAAATCAACGCGGTTTTGATTCTCTTTGACTCTGACATTACTATAGATTTTAGATTTGGGTGCAAATTTACAAATTTTCAGTTGATAAATAGGTGATATTTACGTGAAAATATCTTGCAATTTCGGAAAACCGCTTTTACACATAAAATTTATCTTGCCATAGTCGGTCTCCTTTTCCTTTTACCCTCATTTTGTAACAGAAATGTAACACATATGTCTTTTCTCTATAACATTGGTCTCCTATTTTTGCAGCAAAAATCAGAGTAAAAACAAGTATGGAAACTATTTATCTGGGGATTGTTATTTTCCTATTTATGCTGGCAGTATTCGATCTGCTGGTGGGCGTCAGTAACGACGCAGTGAACTTCATGAACTCCGCAGTCGGAGCAAAGGTAGCCAACTTCAAGACCATTACCATTGTAGCAGCTATCGGAGTCTTCGCCGGAGCCATCCTAAGTAACGGTATGATGGATATCGCCAGACACGGCATCTTCCAGCCTATCAACTTCAGCTTCTATGAAATCATGTGTATCTTATTAGCTGTAATGGTAACCGATGTCGTCCTACTCGATGTCTTCAACACATTAGGACTACCAACCTCCACTACAGTATCCATGGTGTTCGAGTTATTAGGAGGAACCTTCATTCTGGCCTTATTGAAAATCATGGGTGATGAAACCGGTCTCCTGACACTGGGGGATATGATGAATACAGAAAAGGCACTCTCCGTCATCATGGGTATCTTCCTTTCTGTCGCCATTGCCTTTATTGTAGGTACATTTGTACAATACATTTCACGTATCATTTTCGGATTCAACTACAAAAAACACTTGTCATGGACCATCGGTATTTTCGGAGGTATTGCCGTTACCTCACTGTTATACTTCATCCTGATAAAAGGATTGAAAAGCGCACCGTTCATGACCGATGCCTCTAAAGGCTGGATAGAAGAAAACACCGCCTTACTGATGACTTCCTGCTTCATCAGTTTCACAGTACTGATGCAAATTCTCCACTGGTGTAAAATCAATGTTTTCAAAATCATCGTTCTGTTGGGAACCTTCTCATTGGCACTGGCATTTGCCGGAAACGACCTGGTGAACTTCATCGGTGTTCCTTTAGCCGGTTTCTCTGCTTATACTGATTATGTTGCCAATTCCAACGGAACAGACATTCACCACTTCATGATGGGTTCCCTGATGTCTTCCGCCAAAACTCCGGCTATCTTCCTTTTCTTGTCTGGTGTAATTATGGTATATGCCCTGGCTACCTCAAAGAAAGCCAAGAACGTTATCAAGACTTCCGTAGATCTGGCTCGTCAGGAAGAAGGAGATGAAATGTTCGGTTCATCAGCACTGGCCCGTACCATCGTACGTAGAGCAACCTCCATCAACGAGTTTCTGATAAAAGTCATTCCAGCCGGTGTACGCCGATGGATTGACAGCCGTTTCAACAAAGACGAGATTATTCTGGAAAACGGAGCAGCCTTCGACTTGGTGCGAGCCTCGGTTAATCTGGTTCTCTCCGGTCTGTTGATTATCATCGGTACCACCATGAAGCTACCGCTTTCTACTACTTATGTAACCTTTATTGTTGCCATGGGTAGCTCCCTGGCCGACCGTGCCTGGACACGCGAAAGTGCCGTATACCGTATCACCGGTATGCTTTCAGTCATCGGTGGCTGGTTCATCACTGCTTTCGTTGCTTTCATCGTATGTGCCCTTGTAACATTCATCATGTTCTACACCAGTTTTGTAGGAATGGTCATCTTTATCGGAGTAGCCGTATTCCTGCTGATTCGCAGCAACATCAAATACAAGCAAAAAGAACAGGCAGAAGGCCAGGACGACATCTTCAAACGCATGATGAGCAGCAAAGACAAAACAGAAGTACTCTCGCTCTTACGCCAGCACGTAAAAGAAACACTGACCAGCTACATTGCTTTCAGTGAAAAAGCCTATATCCAGATAACCGACGGCTTCATCAACGAAGATTTGAAGAGCTTGCGGAAAGCCGTCAGCGCTACAGACGACCAGCGGAAAATGTTGAAGAAACGCCGTCGGAAAGAGATTCTTGGTCTGCGCAGAATACCTATCACGACCGCTATCGAAAAGAATACCTGGTTCCATCTGGGCAGCAACAGTTGCGAACAGATGCTGTACTGTCTGAAACGTATCGGTGAACCATGTAAGGAACATGTTGACAACAACTTCAACCCGCTTACTCCGGAACGCGTATCCGAACTGCAAGGTGTACGTCAGGAACTGTGCAAACTGATGGAACGCACACGATTGGCCATCGAAAACAATATTTATGATGATGCTGATGATATTCTGAAAAAAGGCGATGAACTGAAAAATACCATTTCTGCCTTACGTAAACAACAGATGAACCGGATGCAGGAAAGTGACAGTAACCGACTGAAAGTATCGATGGTATACCTGAATATTCTACAGGAGACCCAGGAATTAGTCAGCATTTGGCGACACCTGCTCCGTGCCAGCCGTTTCTTCCAGGGCGATTACGTTCCTCAAGAAACACATCCGGAATTACTCACAGAAAATACAATCTGACAAACACACACTCTTTCTCAATTCTTGCGGGGATGTACCGACCGACGGTACATCCCGCTTTTCATGTATCATGTCTCTTGGAATCAAACGCATTTCCCATTTCTTCCTCCAAACGACTCCGTCCTCTTCTCGTTCCGCTTTCGCAGAACATATATCCTCCACCTATAGGACCTACATTACACAGCCGGAAAACATACATTCCACATATGAAGAACGTAACAAAGATACAGATCCAACCAAAAACAGGTGGAAAAGCAGGACCAACTACCTCCACCTGTTCGCTGTATTATCTGATTAGATTATCTTTTTTCAGGAATGAGCCTTTTCCTGTTTCCGCTGCTGATAAAGCTGATAAGAGTTGACCACATTGTGCCATACACTATAGAATCCGGCGGCTACAGCTGTAACGGGAGTCAGGAAAGTATAGCCCATCCAGATGGCCACAACCGTATTTTTCTGCCCCAACGCCTGTCCCGCACTGATGGAATCATGATATATGCGGCCAATACGTTTACCTATCCAGAACTGCAGGCCACAACATACCAGTGAAACGATAGCCAGTCCGGCCTGATAACCAAAAGAATAATTGCTATGCATGATACTACGTACCGTAACTGCAATAGCCAACATCAAAGCCACTGCCCACAAGTAAAAAGTCAGGTTATGGAACTCGCCCAACCGATGATGCATGGCAGGCCACAGATACCGCAACAGCACTGCCGCAACAAAAGGCAACAGCAGCAACGGGAATACTTTACCCAATATCAGAATAAAAGCTCCCCAGAAAGTCATATCCGGATTGGGATGTACCAACGGAACCAACAAAGGAACCAAAAACGCCGCCAACAAGTTACTTAATATGGTATAGGAAGTCAGATGACCGGCATCGCCTCCTAATTTACGTGTAACCACTGCAGCAGCAGTAGCTGTAGGACAAATCAGACACAACATAGCCCCTTCCATCCAGACCGCTCCTGCCATATCGCGGAAGAGAAGCAGAATTCCACCCAGCAGAGAAAAGCTTCCTGCCTGTACCAACAATAACCAGACATGCCATCGACACGGACGTAATTCCGACAAGTCCACCTTACAGAAGGTCAGAAACAACATCAGAAAAATCAGGACAGGCTGCACAATTGCCACAGCATGATTGACAAATGGTTTTGTACCTGCCAGAAAAGGCAGATTGACATATACGAAATAAAGGATAACTCCCAATGACATGGATATCGGAAGAGTCCAGTCCTTTATAAATTGAATGATTTTCATAAATTTAATCTTCAAACAGTTTACTACGTACCAACAGACAGGCACCTATCATTCCAGCCTTGTCCTTCAGCTTGGACAAAACGACAGAAGAATCCTTGTTAACCAGATTCAACGTATATTTCCGGATAGCTCCCTTTACAGGCAACAGAACATAATCCTCTGTAGCCGAAAGTGACCCACCGATAATCACCAGCTCCGGATTAAGCAGATTAATGACCCCTGCCAAATAGCGTCCCAGTAACATTCCTATTTCTTCCACCAGTTCGATGCAGAGCAGGTCTTCTTTATTAGTAGCCTTGATAATGTCATCCAAAGTCACAGATTCCTTAGCAGCCAGAATCCGCTCCGACAAAATAGAACTCTTCCCCTCAGCTACCTGTTCACACAGCTTCCGGTACAAGGCCATCCCCGAGACCTCGGTCTCCAGGCATCCTTTCTTTCCACAATGACAAAGTATTTCATTATCGAACACACTGAAATGGCCTAACTCACCGGAAAATCCTGACTTCCCGGCATATAACTGTCCGTTTATGACCAAACCGACCCCCAAGCCCCAGCTCAAGTTGACAAAAACAATGTTCTTTTCACCTTTTACCACACCTTTCATACATTCACCGTATGTCATGGCACGGGTATCATTATCTATACTTACCGGGATTCCTATCTTTTCAGTCAGCACTTCATTCAAAGAGCGCTCCTCAAAATTAAACAGACTGAAACTATATCCCAAATCAGGGTTGACACGTCCCGATATGTTGACTCCTACCTGTAGTATCTTGTCACGCAAAGTTGCGTTATCGTCTATAAAAGCTTGAATCTGTCCACAAAGCATATTCAGGGCTTCGGGTGTATTGACCAGACGGAAAGGAACATTCAGCCATTCATCGATGATATCACCTGTAAAATTCATCAGACCGATATTAAAGTCTGTTTTCCTGACATCTACTCCGATAAAATAGCCCGAATCGGCATTCAGTCCATACAGCGTCGGCGGCCTTCCCTCACCTGTTTCCAACTTACCATAATTGACAATAAATCCCTCTTCACACATCTCAGTGATAAACTTCGTTACTGTAGGTACACTCAAATCAAGTTCCTTAGCCAAATCTGGAATAGTGGAAGAACGGTTATACATATAATAGGTAATGATACGTTTCTTTGTTACGGCACTCTTCGCCCCCCGGGCTATTTCGAGCAATAAATGATGTTGTGGCATAATAATAGATTTTAATTCGACAGCAAAGGTACATCATTGTTTTGAAAATTCCCTGATTCTTATTATATTCGAAACAAATTAAACAACTATTAAACATGAAAACCTTCTTCCGTCTCTGTTTCTTTTCCTTTTTAAGTGTTTGTGTTCCTTCTTTATCATCCGCACAAAAGTCCGGAACCCATATTCCCGATTACCCTATCCGACAAGGTGTGTCGGCTCCTTTTGCCGGATTTGTAGATTCTGTACTGATTGTAGCAGGCGGTTGTAATTTTCCGGATAAACCGGCAGCCGAAGGAGGAAAGAAAGTCTACTATTCACAAATATACAGTCTGACACCAGGCAATACTTCCAAACAATGGCAAGAACAGACACCCCTTCCTATCCCTGTCGCATATGGAGCATCAATAGAAACCAAAGACGGACTGGTCTGCATCGGAGGTATGAACAATGACTCTACCTCGACTGCTGTATTCCGAATCGAAATATCACACTCCAATCCTGAAACCGTCCTCATCAGTAATCTCCCCTCTCTTTCTGTCGGTATAGACAATGCGGCAGCTGCTCGCATAGGAAATATACTGTACATTACCGGAGGGAATCAGCCCCAACAGAAGAAAGCGCTCTACATGTTATCTATGGAACAACCTGAATCATGGAAAAAACTTCCCGATTATCCCGGGAAACAACGGGTACAGCCTACTCTTGTCGGCACAGACAATTTCCTGTATCTGGCAGGAGGATTCGCTTTCGATTCCACAACCAAGACATGTACGCTGTCTACCGATATTCTGCGATACGACCCATCTACCGAAGAGTGGAAGATAGAAACATCCATTCCTCCTTATCCGGACAATACCCCTCGCTGTCTGGTAGGTTCATCAGGGATTGCATACGGTGATTACCTGATATTTACCGGTGGAGTATACGCACCTTTATTTAAAGAAGCGATGGAAGGCCGACAAGACGACCAATACCTGAAACATGAGCCGAAATGGTATCGGTTTCATGATGACTTGCTTGTTTACCATACCGTAGACAAGTCATGGAGAATTATTCCGCATGTACCCGGAATGGCTAAAGCCGGAGGCGTATTGCTATGTAAAGGGAATACATTGTACATGGTGTGTGGAGAAATCAAACCGGGAATCCGCACTTCAGAGGTTCCAGTAATTTCTCTATCCGATATACTAAAATAGCGAATTTTCTTATCAGACTACATAAAAACAAATCTGTTTTTAAAAATAAACCCATAATATCATTGCATTTTAAAAAGTAAATCACTACTTTTGCCATTACTTAATAAACGACTTTATAAACAAAGACTATGGAAAAGATCATTGGATTAATTGATGCCCCCTTTACTCCGTTTTATGAAAATGGAGAAGTAAATTATGAACCGATTGAAGCCTATGCCAAAATGCTGGCAAAAAACGGTCTGAAAGGTGTATTTATCAACGGTTCATCCGGTGAAGGCTACATGCTGACCGAAGAGGAACGTATGAAACTGGCCGAACGCTGGATGGAAGTAGCACCTGAAGGCTTCAAAGTAATCGTACACGTAGGAAGCTGCTGCGTAAAGGCAAGCAAAATGCTGGCCGAACATGCCCAGAAAATCGGTGCATGGGGTATCGGTGCCATGGCTCCTCCATTCCCGAAAGTAGGACGTATCGAAGAACTGGTGAAATATTGCGAAGAAATTGCGGCCGGCGCTCCGAATCTCCCGTTCTACTACTACCACATTCCGGCATTCAACGGTGCTTTCCTGCCAATGACAGAACTGTTGAAAGCGGTAGACGGACGTATTCCGAATTTTGCGGGAATCAAATATACATACGAAAGTATCTATGAATACAATCAGTGCCGTCTTTACAAGAACGGTAAATTCGACATGCTACATGGTCAGGACGAAACTATCCTTCCTTCATTGGCTATGGGTGGCGCACAAGGTGGTATCGGCGGTACAACCAACTACAACGGTATCAACCTGGTAGGAATCATCGATGCATGGAAAGCCGGCGATATCGAAAAGGCACGCGAACTGCAGAACTTCTCACAGGAAGTCATCAATGTTATCTGCCACTACCGCGGCAACATCGTGGGCGGCAAACGTATCATGAAACTAATCGGACTAGATTTGGGTAAGAACCGTACTCCGTTCCAGAATATGACCGACGAAGAAGAAGCCCGCATGAAGGCCGAACTGGAAGCCATCAATTTCTTTGAACGCTGTAACAAATTCTGATATGATGGATACCCGCACCTATTTAAGCTACTGGGCAGAACTGTACAAGACAGACATGCTGACCAACATCATGCCGTTCTGGCTCCGCTACGGAGTCGATAAAGAGCATGGAGGTATCTACACATGTGTTGCCCGGAACGGAGAATTGATGGACAGTACTAAATCTGTCTGGTTCCAAGGACGTTTTGCATTTACCTGCTGCTACGCCTACAACAATATTGAAGCACGTCCGGAATGGCTTGAAGCAGCCAAATCTACCCTCGACTTCATCGAAGAACATTGTTTTGACCGCAACGGACGTATGTATTTCGAAGTAGCTGCCGACGGTACCCCGTTACGCATGAGAAGATACGTATTCAGCGAAAATTTTGCTGCCATAGCCATGGCTGAATATGCCCTCGCCACCGGAGACAAGAGCTACGCAGAAAAAGCATTGAAGATTTTCAAGGACATGCGCCGTTTCCTGCAGACACCGGGAATTTTGGAGCCGAAGTATCTGCCGACCGTACAGGCACAGGGACACTCCATTACCATGATTCTCATCAACGTAGCTTCACGCATCAAAAAAGTCATCGATGATCCGGAACTGGACGAACAGATTGATACATCACTGCATGCACTGAAAAACTATTTCATCCATCCGGAATTCAAAGCCCTACTGGAAACAGTCGGGCCAAAAGGAGAATTCATTGACACCATCAATGGACGTACCATCAACCCGGGCCACTGCATCGAAACAGCCTGGTTCCTGCTGGATGTCGCCATGGACCGTAACCAGGACAAAGATATCATAGATTTGGCACTGACCATTTTCAACTGGTCTTGGGAATGGGGATGGGACCCCCAATATGGAGGTATCATCAATTTCAGAGACTGCAAGAACCTGCCTCCGCAGGATTACTCACAGGACATGAAATTCTGGTGGCCGCAGACAGAAGCAATCATCGCCTCACTATACGCCTATAAGATTACCAAAGACCCGAAATATCTGCAAAAACACCGCCAGATAAGCGAATGGACCTATGCCCATTTTCCTGATTCACAGTACGGAGAATGGTTCGGTTACCTGCACCGGGATGGTAGTGTAGCCCAACCAGCCAAAGGCAATCTTTTCAAAGGGCCTTTCCATATTCCCAGAATGATGACAAAAGGATATACCTTGTGCAAGGAAATCCTGACGGAACTGTAATTTCTCATTCTTGTATTTTTAATATGATCTTCAGACCCTTTCTGATTTCCGGATGGGTCTGAAGACCTTTTCAAACCTTTAAGTCCAAAACTTCATTACTTACCATTACAACCAAAATTCTACTATCTGAAAAAATAACTGCCCGGAATACAGAAAACAATCTGATTCCAGCCGTCCAAACCTAATCTTCCTTATGAAAAAATCGAACGTTTACCCTTGGATTGTCGTCGCTTTATTGTGGGGTGTCGCATTATTGAATTATATGGACAGACAAATGCTCAGTACCATGAAAGATTCGATGCAGATTGATATCACAGAATTACAGTCTGCAGCAAATTTCGGTCGGCTTATGGCTGTCTTTCTCTGGATTTATGGTCTGATGAGTCCGGTAGCAGGTCTGATAGCCGACAGACTGAACCGGAAATGGCTAATCGTATGCAGTCTTTTCGTCTGGTCGGCAGTTACATACCTGATGGGAATAGCTGATACCTTTAACCAGGTGTTCTGGCTGCGTGCACTGATGGGAATCAGCGAAGCACTCTATATTCCAGCAGGCCTTTCTCTGATAGCTGACTATCACACCGGACGTTCCCGCTCACTGGCCGTAGGTATTCACATGACCGGCCTGTACACCGGACAAGCCATCGGAGGTTTCGGTGCCACAGTAGCAGCTGCTTTCTCTTGGCATACTACCTTCCATTGGTTCGGAATCATCGGTATCGCATACGCCATTATCCTGATGCTTTTCCTGCGTGACAAGAAGAGTGAACCTGTAACTCCTGTACAATCTACCAATACAGAAGAACAGAAAGTCAATATCTTCCAAAGCCTTCGCATGCTGTTCAGCAACATTGCCTTTTGGGTAATTCTACTGTATTTCGCGGCACCGAGTCTGCCAGGATGGGCCACTAAAAACTGGTTGCCGACCCTGTTTGCCGAGAACCTGAATCTACCTATGTCACAAGCGGGACCACTCTCTACCATTACCATTGCCGTATCATCGTTTATCGGTGTATTGACAGGTGGTCTGCTATCCGACAAATGGGTACAACGTAACCTTCGTGGACGTATCTATACAGGTGCTATCGGGTTGGGACTGACTATTCCTTCTCTGCTGCTGTTGGGATTCGGACACAGCCTGGTAGCCGTAGTAGGTGCCGGTCTGCTGTTCGGTATCGGTTATGGTATCTTCGATGCCAATAACATGCCTATCCTTTGCCAGTTCGTATCTGCCAAACAACGGGCTACAGCTTACGGTGTCATGAACATGACCGGAGTATTTGCCGGCGCTGCCATTACAGACCTGCTAGGCCAATGGGGTGACGGAGGTAATTTAGGAATGGGATTCGCTATGCTGGCTATCGTAGTAGCAGTCGCACTCTGTGCCCAACTGTACTTCCTCCGTCCTAAAGCCGATAATATAGAATAACCAAAGAAAAAAGACTATGATAATATCTAACTTACAGAACAGCGGAAGAGTAGAATCTCTCCACCCGCTCTTCAAGAAGCTTTTCGATTATGTAAAGACACATGACCTGTTGCATACACCCTGCGGACGTATTGAACTGGAAGGAGACAAACTGTTTATCAACAATGTGAATCCGACCTGTGTAACTGCCGAAACACAAGTATTGGAACTGCACCATGAATACATTGATGTACATATCCTATTGGAGGGAAAGGAAACTATCGGATGGAAAGCCATCGAAGACCTGACACAAGAAAAACAACCTTATCAGGCGGAAGGCGACTGTGCATTATATACTGATAAACCTACTACGTATGTAAATCTGTTACCTGGACAGTTCGCCATCGTCTTTCCCGAAGACCCGCACGCTCCGGTCATCGGCGAAGGAAAAATCAGAAAACTTATCGGAAAAGTCAAATTATAACCAAACAGCACATGATTATGAAGCGATTCTTCTCTCTTACATTGGGTCTGCGGCCAGCCATGGCTAGCCAGGCGGCAGACACCATTTATACGAAAGCTCCTCAGATTCCTATCCTGCTGGAACGGAACGATAATGTACTCTTCTATATGAGGATGGATGCTAAAGATACCAAGACGCTGGACGAAGTGACCGTAACATTTGATAAGAACGTTCCTCTGTCAGCCATCAAATCTGTCAAACTCTATTACAGCGGTACAGAAGCCCCTCAAGACCGAGGCAAAAAACGTTTCGCTCCCGTAGAATATATCTCCAGTCATACTCCGGGAAAGACCTTGGCCGCCAACCCGTCTTACTCCATCAAGAAAGACGAATGCCAGCCAACCAGTCATACCTTAACATTGAAAGGCAACCAAAATCTTTTCCCTGGTATCAACTTCTTTTGGGTAAGTCTGGAAATGCAACCCAATACAAATCTGAATACCCCGATTACTGCTGAAATTACCCAAGCAGTGACCGACGGAAAAATCAATCCGGTAAAAGACGCATCAGAAAGCCCTGTTACCCGCCGTTTGGGAGTAGGTGTACGCCATGCTGGCGATGACGGCTCAGCCGCATTCCGTATCCCGGGACTGGTTACCACTAATAAAGGGACTTTGTTGGGTGTATACGATGTACGCTACAACAGCAGTGTAGATTTGCAAGAACACATCGATATAGGACTTAGCCGCAGCACAGACGGAGGACAGACTTGGGAAAAAATGCGTCTCCCACTCTCTTTCGGAGAACACGACGGACTTCCTTCAGCACAAAACGGTGTAGGCGACCCGTCTATTCTGGTAGACTCCAAAACCAATACAGTATGGGTAGTGGCTGCCTGGACTCACGGTATGGGCAACCAGCGTGCCTGGTGGAGTTCTCATCAGGGAATGGACAGAAATATTACTGCACAGTTAGTATTGGCTAAGAGTACTGATGATGGAAAAACTTGGTCTGAACCAATCAATATCACTGAACAGGTAAAGAAACCGGAATGGTATTTCTTACTGCAGGGACCGGGACGAGGTATCACCATGAGCGATGGGACATTGGTATTCCCTATCCAGTTCATTGATAAAACTCGTATACCAAACGCCGGTATCATGTATAGCAAAGACGGTGGAAAAAACTGGCACATCCACAACCATGCACGTACCAATACTACAGAAGCGCAAGTAGCCGAGGTTTCTCCAGGTGTCCTGATGCTGAATATGCGTGATAACCGTGGTGGAAGCCGTGCCGTTTATACAACAACTGATTTGGGTAAAACCTGGAAAGAGCATGAATCCTCACGCACAGCCCTGAGAGAACCGGTATGTATGGCCAGCCTCATCAGCGTTCCGGCAAAAGACAACATACTGGGCAAGGATTTATTGATTTTCTCTAATCCGAACAGTACATCCGAAAGAAAAGACATTACCATTAAAATAAGCATGGACGGTGGAAACACCTGGCTACCGGAACACCAACTGTTATTGGACGAAGGATATAACTGGGGATATTCTTGTCTTACCATGATTGACAAGGAAACCATCGGCATACTCTATGAAAGTAGTGTAGCCCATATGACTTTTCAAAGCATTAAATTGAAAGACATTATAAAAGAATAAGAAGCAGTGATGCTACATAGTTAATTATTATTTTATCTATTAGAGATCAACATCAGAGTCTATCTGTTTTACATTTTAAGCAGATAGACTCATTTTTTTCATCTTTTTATTTACAGAAAGCTGTAGCCTTGCCAATTATAAACAGAAAATATAAATTTTGGCCAATTTAAAAAAGATATAAGCGCATTTACAACGCATTTAATAAAAATAATTCTTTTTATTCTTTGATATTAAGAAAACAACTTATATATTTGCAGAAATTAATAATGAGCATATTACAAAGTCTATTGCAAGCAAAAAACTCTAAATTAACAACTAATATTCTACTTTAAATTTGTTAACCATGCTAAAACCTTTCAAATCAGTGAGCATGCTAATGACCTTAACAGGCTTGATATCAACAGGTTCTGCTTATGCATTAGCTACACCAGAAGTCGATGCAGTGGATCATATTACACAACAATCGACATGTACCGGTGTTGTAAAAGACGCATCGGGTGAAACAGTTATCGGAGCATCCGTAGTTGTAAAAGGAACTACCAATGGAACCATCACAGGTCTGGACGGAGATTTCTCTATCCCTAATGTACAGAAAGGAGCAATCATCGAAATCTCCTTTGTAGGTTATACTACACAGGAAATCAAATGGGAAGGACAACCCATCAATATCGTTCTGAAAGAAGACACCCAAACTCTGGAAGAAGTAGTTGTAACCGGTTATGGAGGCTCACAGAAACGTGCAGCTTTGACTACTGCCATCTCTAAAATGGATGACCAAGTATTGAAAAACGCAGCAATGAGTAATGCCGGACAAGCTTTACAGGGCTCCGTAACAGGTTTGCGTGTCATCAATACAACTGGACAACCTGGTGCAGAACCTGATATTACTCTGCGTGGTGGTGCTACCATTACAGGATCAAACAGTAAAGCACTTATCGTAGTAGACGGTATCATACGCGACAATATGAGTGACATCAACCCTTCAGACATTGAATCCATCCAAGTCCTGAAAGATGCAGCTTCTACTGCTATCTATGGTGCACGTGCCAATGGAGGTGTTATTCTGGTTGAAACCAAAAGCGGAAAAGCAGGAAAAGCTTCCGTCAACTATAAATTCAAATTAGGAGTAAACTTTGCCCGCATGGGGTATGACTTCTGTAATGCACAAGATTATCTTTACTACAACCGTCTGGGCTACAAACGTTATACTAACAATGTACCGGGAGCAGCCAATGTAGATACACAGACTGGATACGGAACACAAAATGATCTGATTGACGTAAAATACTTGACCGGTGAAAATTCTTATTTAAGAAATGAAGGATGGCTAGTTATGGATGACCCTTATTACGAAGGGAAACAACTGTTATTCAAGGATTACAGCGGTTTGTTGGATGATGCCGTTTTTGCCAATACAACTCTGACCCAAGATCATTATGTGAATATCACAGGAGGAAACGATAAAGGAACCTATATGGCCAGTATGGGTTACTATAACGAAGATGGTCAGATTAAAGGAACAGGTTATAAACGTTTCAACGGTTCTGTAAATGGTACCTATAAAATATTCCCGTTCCTGAATGTGAAAGCTGGGGCTACCTATACTTGGTCACAACAGCCTTCACTGTGGATTGGCTCATACGAACTGTTCTACCGTACCCGTTCACAACGTCCGACTTGGAATCCATACAACGAAGACGGTACTCCAGCTTCAGGATGGGGAACCGGAGACGGTAACCCGGAATACTATCGGGAAAAACTTACCAGTGAAGACGGAACACGAAAATCTACCTATAACTTTGGATTTGATTTGGACATTATTCCTAAGAAATTGGTATTCAGTGGAAATTCATCACTTTATCACTATGATTACCAATACGAAACATTCAATAAATCATATCAACTCCAAACATCATCCACCCCGAACAATACACGTGATGCAAGTGCCAAAATAGAACGTTATACCCAGATTCAGGTCAATGGAACTTTGAACTACAAAGATACATTCAAAGAAAAACACAATCTGGATGTTATGTTAGGTGGTGAATATTTCGGCTACAATTACTTTAAGATGGAAGCCAAGACCCAAAATTCACCAACAGATGATATCCCGACACTGAATGCAGGTGCAACAAGAACTTCAACAACCTCAGAAAAGACAGGCTACCGCATTGCCTCCGTATTTGGTCGTGTGAACTATAACTACCAGATGAAATATCTGTTGTCCGTAGTAGCACGTTATGACG
>URWP01000018.1 GCA_900551645.1 uncultured Bacteroides sp. | reverse complement strand
AAGCACCTGCCAATCCTGTACCTACAACGATGATGTCCAGACGGCGTTTGTTAGCCGGGTTAACCAATTTCTGGTGAGCTTTATAGTTGGTCCATTTCTCAGCTATCGGGCCTTCAGGAATCTTAGAATCGATTATCTTAGTCATAATGTTTTCAATTTTAATCAGTTACACGTTAATTAGCAAGCACCGCATCCCATCAAATTCTTGCAGAAGAAAACTACAGCTACCAGAGCAAAGCCCAATACGATAATAGTAGCGTAGATGTTAGAAATGCATTTCCAACGGTTGATCCAAATAGTGTTGTTCCAACCCAAAGTCTGCATAGAGCTCCAGAAACCGTGAGTCAGGTGGAACCACAAAGCAGCCAACCATACCAGATACAGTACAAAGAATACCGGACTTGCAAAAGTCTGCATGATATAACCGTAACCATCAGCAGCGTGAAGACCTCCCATCATCGGATTGCCGATGATTTCAGCGAACTGCATTTTGTACCAGAAGTTGTAGAAGTGCAGGGCCAGACCCAAGATAACGATTACTCCCAGAGCCAACATGTTCTGTGAAGCCCATTCTACATTTTTAGGACGTGTGTTGACAGCATAACGTTCGTTACCACGAGCGGCACGGTTCTGAATTGTCAACCAGAAAGCGTAAATGATGTGAATAACAAACAAGGCAGCCAAACCCACTGTAGCAACCAGTGCGTACCAGTTAGCACCCAGGAATTCACAAACCATGTTGTAACCTTCTGCAGAGAAAAGCGCAACAAGGTTCATCGCCATGTGAAATGTCAGAAACAGGACAAGGGCGATACCTGTTACACTCATCACCACTTTCCTTCCAATAGATGAATTACTTAACCACATAAATGATTGATTTTAAATTATTTAATTGTTTAAACTAAAAAATTCGTCGGTTCACACGTATTTACGGAAACAAAATTAGAAGTTTTCCTCAGAAATCACAAGTAATTAAGGAAATAATTCTGTATTAACAAGGCAGAAATACGTATTTTTTCATACGTTTATCCCGTTATTTCAGTCAATTAGATACAGAAGCCGCCCTCCTGGAATCTTTTCATTTCAGGAAGGCGGCCTATCATAAATCGGAAGTAACCCGTCAATTTCTCCGTGGAAAATTCAGACCAGGTTCCGAAAGCAGTTCAACAGCTTTCTTCATACTGTCACTTAATGTATTAATGACCTGATAATACTCGCTCATATCCCACAGGTCACGGGCAATCAACGCTTTCATCTGGGTTTTCAACAACGGAAGAGCGGTCTGATACTCCTCTTCCTTGAACTCGATTTTCATGCTCTTGCCCAAGTCTATCAACTCTTGAAGCATTGGTTCCGTAATTTCAAATTTCCGGTTGAAGTTATCGAAATTCTTGTATTCTTTCAACCATTCGTTCCGATAACGGTCAATCAACTTGATGTTGTAGTTTACAATCGCTCCCTTGTCACGCAAGGCCAGATAATAATCCGTGTAGTAAGTCGTATCGATAGGTACAAAGTAGTCGGGCATAATACCTCCTCCACCATATACGGTCCGCCCCAGTTTTTTGGTCTTGAACTTCAATGAATCCGGAAAGTGAATACTGTCAGCACTGACCATTTCGCCTCGGTTATAGCGGTCAATCAAGTCCTTGTTATACTGTTCGATACTTTCGTATGGCTTCTGGATACAACGTCCGGAAGGCGTATAATAACGGGCTACAGTCAGCCGAATCATCGAACCATCCGGCAAGTCAATCGGACGCTGTACCAGTCCTTTACCAAAAGTACGACGACCTACTACGATGCCACGGTCCCAATCTTGGACTGCTCCTGTCACAATCTCGCTGGCAGAGGCAGAATATTCGTCAACCAACACCACTAACCGTCCTTGCTGGAAAACTCCGTCTCCCTTAGCTTCAAATTCCGAACGCGGATTCCGGCGACCTTCAGTATACACAATCAATTCCTTACGTCCCAACAACTGGTCACACAAGTCGATAGCTGCATTCAGGTAGCCTCCACCGTTTCCCTGCAAATCGAGTATCAAGTCCTTCATTCCTTTCTTCTGAAGCTTTTTCAATGCCTCCATAAATTCATCACCGGTAGTTGCCGCAAACCGGTTGATCCGGATATAACCTACCGAAGAATTGACCATGTAAGCAGCATCAAGACTATATACCGGAATTTTGTCACGTGTAATCGTAAACGGAAGCAATCCTGTAGTTCCCTGACGTTGTATCTTGACATTTACTTTAGAGCCTTTCGGTCCCCTCAAGCGACGCATCACATCATCAGTAGACATCTTGACACCGGAAATAACTGTATCATTCACTTCGATGATACGGTCTCCTGCCAGAATACCTACCTTTTCAGAAGGTCCACCTGAAACTGGCTGAATAACAAACAGTGTATCTGTAGCCATGTTGAACTGGATACCGATTCCCTCAAAATTTCCTAACAACGGTTCATTCAGTTTTTTCACCTCTTCCGGATCGGAATAAGTAGAATGCGGATCAAGTTTTTCCAACATACTGATAATGGCAGTCTCTACGATTTTCCCTTCGTCTACCTTATCTACATACAGATTAGAGATAGCAAACTCGGCCAACTGAAGTTTCCGGGCCGGCGAATTCAATAATTTATTCTGTGCCCACAAGGTACCTGCCCAAAATGCAAGTCCTCCTATCAGCATCAGTATTTTTTTCTGCATATTCAGTCTGATTTTAAACGAACTATACTCAAATCTTCATACCTTCAGGCAGGAAGGCAGATACATCCTTGCCATACTGCAACAATTCACGCACAATGGTAGAACTGATAGAAGTCAGCTCCGGCTCGGTAAACAACAGAATGGTTTCGACTCCTGCCAATTTCCGGTTAATGTCGGCAATGGTTTCTTCATACTCAAAATCGTGCACCGTACGGATGCCTCGGATAATGAAACCGGCTCCCCGCTCACGGGCAAAATCGACAGTCAGTCCGGAATAAGCTTCCACACTGATACGCGGTTCATCGGCATACAGAGAACGTATCATCTCCACCCTTCGCTCAGTAGGAAACCAGGTACGCTTACTTTCATTCACACCGATTCCGATAATTATTTCATCCATGAATGTCAAGGCACGTTTCACCACAGAAAAGTGTCCGATAGTAAAAGGGTCGAACGTGCCGGGAAATATCGCTTTCTTCATATTTCTTAATCAATCTACAATATCTTCTTCTACCACCAGATTATCGATAATGAAATTCTGACGTTCCATGGTATTCTTTCCCATGTAGAATTCCAGCAACTCTTTCACAGCATCCGTCTTACGCAGTGTTACCTGTTCCAGACGCATGTCCTTACCGATAAAATGACGGAATTCATCAGGAGAAATCTCTCCTAATCCTTTAAAGCGGGTAATCTCCGGATTCGGAGACAGTTTCTCGATGGCTGCTACCCGTTCTTCTTCCGAATAGCAATAGATAGTTTCGTATACCCCCTTCTTCCGGTTACGCACACGGAACAGCGGAGTCTGCAGAATATAGACATGACCTTTCTTTATCAAATCCGGAAAGAACTGCAGGAAGAACGTAATCATCAGCAGACGGATGTGCATACCGTCCACATCGGCATCCGTTGCCACAATCACCTTATTATATCTGAGCCCGTCCAGTCCGTCTTCGATATTCAAGGCTGCCTGAAGCAAGTTGAATTCCTCGTTTTCGTACACAACCTTCTTCGTCAAGCCGAACGAATTCAACGGCTTACCACGCAGACTGAAAACTGCCTGCGTATTGACATCACGGCTCTTGGTGATGGAACCGCTGGCCGAGTCTCCCTCAGTAATGAAAATGGAACTTTCCAGCCGTGGGTCATTCTCATCGTCTTCTTTCTTTCCACCTTTCACATCGTTCAGGTGTATCCGACAGTCACGCAACTTCCGATTGTGCAGATTGGCTTTCTTGGCACGTTCACGGGCAATCTTGGTTACACCGGCAATGGCTTTCCGCTCTTTCTCGGATTCCTGAATTTTCTGAAGCAGGACTTCGGCAATATCGGCATGCTTATGCAAATAATTGTCTACATTCTCCTTAACAAAATCGCCGACAAATTTATTGACACTTACGCCCGATAAGGGGTATGGATTCCCATCAGAATCTTTTTCCGGAGCCATAGTCAGCGAACCCAGCTTAATCTTAGTCTGACTTTCGAAAGTAGGCTCAATCACATTGATGGCAATGGCAGCCACCAGTCCGTTACGAATGTCCTGAAACTCCAGGTTCTTGCCGTAAAACTCCTTAATGGTACGGGCTATGTGTTCCTTGAAGGCACTCTGATGCGTGCCTCCTTGTGTAGTGTGCTGACCGTTTACAAACGAATAGTATTCTTCTCCGTATTGTGAACTGTGGGTAAAAGCAATCTCAATATCCTCCCCAGTAAGATGTACAATCGGATACAGCCCTGGAGCTGTCATATTATCATTCAGCAAATCCTCCAGACCGTTGCGACTGATAATCCGGTGACCGTTATAGTAAATAGCCAGTCCGGTATTCAGATACGTATAGTTACGCAACATGGTCTCGATGAATTCGGGACGGAAATGGTAATTCAGGAACAAGGTAGCATCCGGTTCGAAGAAGACATAGGTACCGTTCTCTTCCGTCGTAGCTTGTGTGGTATCGCTTACCAAATCACCTTTCTGAAAGACAGCCTCACGCATCTGCCCGTCACGTACACTACGGGCAATAAAACGGCTACTCAGTGCATTCACAGCCTTTGCACCGACACCGTTCAGCCCGACACTCTTCTTGAAAGCCTTGGTATCGTACTTACCTCCCGTATTCAACATAGACACAGCATCTACCAGACTTCCCAACGGAATGCCCCGGCCATAATCGCGTACGGAAACCCGCAGATTGTCCTCCATCTGGATGTCAATCCGCTTTCCGGCTCCCATCTTGAATTCGTCAATGCTGTTGTCGATGACTTCTTTCAGCAAGACATAGATTCCATCCTCTGCCTGTGAACCGTCGCCCAACCGACCGATATACATACCTGGACGGGTACGAACATGTTCCATGTCGCTCAAATGACGGATGTTCTCTTCGGTATACGAGACCGGATTCTGTGGCTGTGAATTTATTTCTTCCATCATGATTTATATGCTTTTTAAACCGGATTTAATCCGTCTTTAAAATATCTTCTTGAATGCACGGCGACGTTTGTGCTGAACAGATTCGAAAGCAGACCACTGGGCCTGTACCTTCTTGTTCAATTCCAGTTCCGGGTTACTTTCTCCATATTCAAATCCCATCTGTTGATAAACCGGCACCAAATCATAGAACAGCAAAGCATTCACTCCCTTACTCTGATATTCCGGCTTCACTCCCACCAGCAGCAAATCCAGTACCTTAGGCTTCTTGATGAACAAAGCTTTCAACAAATGATACCAACCGAAGGGAAGCATCTTACCCTTTGCTTTCTGAAGAGCTTCCGACAAAGAAGGCATAGAAATACCAACCGCTACCAACTCACCGGCCTCGTCTTCTACCAAAGAAACCATCCGAAGGTCAATCAGCGGCAAATACATCTTGATATATTGGTTAATCTGACGTTGGGTCATCTGCGAATAACCATATAATGGAGCATAAGCCTCATTAATCAAATCAAAAATACGCTGACCGTAATTCTTTTCCTTCAACTCCTTACGGTTCAGTTCCTTGATTTTCAATTTATATTTCTGAAGAATAATTTCAGAAATGCGGACAAACTTCTCGGGAAGTTTATCAGGCACTGTCAGTTTAAATTCCACCCAATCGGCTTCTTTTTCCAACCCAAGACGCTGCATGTGTTCCGGATAATACGGATAATTGTAGATAGTCGCCATAGTCCCCAGCTGGTCGAATCCTTCTACCAGCATACCTTCGGCATCCATATCAGTAAAACCCAACGGACCCACCATAGCTTCCATGCCTCGTTCTTTTCCCCATTTCTCCACTGTATCCAACAAAGCCTTCGACACTTCCAAATCATCGATAAAATCAATCCAGCCGAAACGGACCTCCTTCTTGTTCCAGGTCTCGTTGGCCCGCTTGTTAATGATAGCGGCTACACGGCCTACTACTTTATCGTCCTTGTATGCCAGAAAATAGTCTGCTTCGCAGAACTCGAAGGCAGCATTCTTCTGAGGGCTGAAAGTATTCAGCATATCATCATACAAATCGGGTACCGAATAAGCATTGTCTTTATATAACTCGTAATTGAAGCGGATAAAGGTTTTCAGTTCTTTTTTGTTGCTAACCTTTTTAATTCTAATGGCCATTATTCTATAAACATGAAATTTCAAGCGGTAAAGATACACTTTTTCTGCGAAGAGTCCTGCCTTTTTCCCGAATTTCATTTCCAACCTGCTGATTATTGCCTCAATAGCACTACGACTAATACACACAATACCAAGGAAAATATCACACAAGTCTGCTCATTTTTCCCCTTCTCAAATAGATTTTCCAAAAACATATTACCAAGTCTATACTGACTATATATAATAAGGTGTAAAATCACGACTGATTAGCTCATGAAAAACGAACGTTTGTTTTCTCTAAAACAAACTCACGTATACTTGTAAATGAACGTTCGTTTGAATGAGAACAAACGTTCGTTCGGTATGCCGTAAAGGATACGCTGATAGACATCAGAAGAAATCAACAAAAATTAACACTTTAATTCTAGTTCAAAGGAGAGTACAAACAGAGTCAGAAAATCATTCCGCCTAACAAAACATATTAAAATCAATCAAAACGTCACATATAAACCACATTCAATAACCTATAGTCCAAAATTATCAATAAACCCAAAACCTTTGAGCACTTACAAATTGTCTCAAAATCCAATGGACAGATTTTTCCCATCCGTTGGTCATGATTTTTAGATTCTCAGCGTTTCACTTTCCACCAGTCTGCCGGTAAAGCCAAAATCATTTCTACAACTTGCGCGTAATTCTTATGTCCTTCGGAAATTTTATTTCCCTTCAGGAACCAGTCATACATTTTACGCTGAACAGCTCCTACCAACGGACTGTACCGCTCTTCCCAATACTTGCTTTTCTCCTTCCACTGTCCGAGAACCTCGGGACGGATAGTATCCAGAAAATCGCGGTAATCGGATTCCGACAAGACAGAGGCGGCATTCACTGCTACGTAAGGCAACAGTCCAAAATATCCGGAATAACGAACTGCAGGCGATACGGAACGGACACATATCTGATAGGCCCAAAAATTTGCTTCCGCTTCATTGCTTACTCCCAAAAGATGGGCATACTCGTGGATGTAAGTAAACGGATATTGTATTGGCAACAATTCGGCATTCAACTGAGACTCGGCAAAGAAAGGACCCATATATCCCAAAACCCCAACTCCTGAATAAAGTGAATTGAACAGTACCCGTTTAGGATGTTGCCAATCGCGGGGGACACTCAATCCGAAACGAGACGGAACCTGTGCATACAATACTTTCATTTCATATTCCAGAGAATCGGCAGAGAAATCGACAGAAGGAAGATAGGAAGCATTGAGGCTATCAACATACATCGTTAGAAAATCCCGGAACCGCTGTTCATCGTATTCCACCCTTTCCATCTGAGAACGCCGGAAGAAATCCTGCCGATAATAGTTATTGCCCCAACCAAGATAGAACCAACAATACAGCGCCAACAACACTTCAACTTCCCGACGGATAATCGTCCGGACTTCCTCCCGATAACATATGCGGGCATATAAAGGATAGCCCAACAACCAGACGACTACCGTTACTACCAAAATCTCTTCCAACGAAAAAGGGAAAAGACCGGCAACGGCAGACAGACCAGCAGAAAATGTCGGATAAAGACAAGTGGCATAACCTTCACCCCAACCGGGAATCCACCGGCAACCCCAAACGTACAACAAACAAATGGCCAGCAACGTCCATCGGATTTTGCGGAAAGTAATTTTTTTCATACACACAAAGGTAGAGGATTTTACCGAACATGCTTCAACCAAACCGGAAAATCTATACTTTTGCGAAAGAAACAATTTGTCACACTTTTAAAATGATTCACCCATGGTTCTGAACTATATCTGGATTGCCTTCTTCGTCATTGCTTTCGTGGTCGCTCTTGTCCGTCTGGTGTTCTGGGGAGACCTGGAAGTTTTTCCCGCTATCATCAATTCTACCTTCGATTCATCCAAGACCGCTTTCGACATTTCACTGGGATTGACAGGTATTCTGTCGCTTTGGCTCGGTATCATGAAAATTGGCGAACAAGGAGGAGTCATCAACCTATTCTCACGGATATTGGGCCCGCTGTTCAGCAAACTCTTTCCAGACATTCCCAAAGGGCATCCTGTTACCGGAAGCATCTTCATGAATCTTGCCGCCAACATGCTTGGCCTGGACAATGCCGCGACTCCACTCGGCCTGAAAGCTATGGAAGGATTGCAGGAATTGAATCCACGAAAAGATACGGCCAGCAACCCGATGATCATGTTCCTTGTGTTGAATACCTCCAGCCTGACGCTGATTCCTATCAGCATCATGGTATACCGGGCTCAATTGGGAGCAGCACAACCAACCGATGTCTTTGTCCCGATTCTACTGGCTACTTTCTTTTCCACATTGGCCGGTATCATCACGGTCAGCATCTACCAACGCATCAACCTGCTCAACCGGACCATCCTGTTGTTTTTAGGCGGAACCAGCCTGTTCATCGGCGGTATCATCTATTTCTTCACCACCTTGGGACGCGCACAGATAGACGCCTACTCTACTACCTTCGCCAATGTTTTTCTATTCGTCATCATCGTCGGATTTATCCTGGCAGGCGTACGGAAAAAAATCAATGTCTACAACGCTTTCGTCGATGGAGCAAAAGAAGGTTTTCAAACCGCTGTCCGCATTATACCCTATCTGGTAGCCATCCTGGTTTCCATCGGCGTTTTCCGGGCTTCCGGAAGTATGGACTTCCTGATTCAGGGAATTGCCTCCCTCATCGACTGGTGCGGAATCGACAACCAGTTTGTAGGAGCTCTACCTACCGCACTGATGAAACCGTTGAGCGGAAGCGGTGCCCGTGGACTGATGGTAGATGCCATGAGTACGTATGGAGCAGATTCGTTTGTCGGACGGTTAGCCTGCATTTTCCAAGGTTCCACCGATACCACATTCTATATCCTGGCGGTCTACTTCGGTAGTGTGGGAATCACCAAAACCCGCCATGCCGTACCCTGCGGACTCTTGTCTGATTTTGCCGGAATCCTGGCTGCCATCTTTATCTGCTATTTATTCTTTAATTAAACATATCGCTATGATTACTTACTACACTGAAGGAGTTGACATGCCCCCTATCCAACAAAGCGAAATCACCGCATGGGTAAAAGCCGTAGCCGGAACATACAATAAAAGAGTAGGCGAAATAGCCTATATCTTCTGCTCCGACGAAAAGATTCTGGAAGTAAACCGCCAGTATCTGCAACATGATTATTACACCGATATCATCACATTCGACTATTGTCAAGGAAACCGCATTGCCGGCGACCTGTTCATCAGCCTGGATACCATCCGTACTAATGCCGAACAGTTCCAGGCTCCTTACGAAACCGAACTCCACCGGGTCATCATCCACGGCATTCTGCATCTTTGCGGTATCAATGACAAAGGACCGGGTGAACGGGAAATCATGGAAGCAGCCGAAAACAAGGCACTCGACCTGTTGACTCAGATGAGAGCTGAAACCACTCCGTCCGACTAAACATCAGAACTCAGAAAAACGAAATTCGAATCCATCCTTTACCAGGCACAGACTAACCAATGAGGGTAATGTTTCACCAAGCACAACCTCTCATCGGACAGTCTGTGCCTGGTTTGTTTTTCCCTATCTACCCTTTAAGCACTTTTTGCCAAAGCGGCTCTAGGAAGCCATGAATTTTTCGTATTTTTGCAAACGAGATAAATACAAATCAACAGTCGTTGCAAGCTGTCCGACATAAGGTGGCCTTCCCCTTCAGTCAGCCGGTTCTAACCCGACCAACAGACAGCTTGACGAATCAGCGTAAAACAAACTAATCAATGGAATTCAAGTACGACGTAATTGTAATCGGTGCCGGTCATGCAGGTTGCGAAGCTGCCGCCGCGGCTGCCAACCTGGGGTCAAAAACCTGTCTCATCACCATGGACATGAACAAGATTGCCCAGATGAGCTGCAACCCGGCGGTTGGCGGTATTGCCAAAGGACAAATCGTAAGAGAGATTGATGCCTTAGGCGGATACATGGGTCTGGTAACCGACCGGACTGCTATCCAGTTCCGCATGCTGAACCGTTCCAAAGGTCCAGCCATGTGGAGTCCACGCGCCCAATGCGACCGTGGTAAATTCATCTGGGCCTGGCGCGAAATCTTAGAGAACATCCCGAACCTCCATATCTGGCAGGACACCGTAGAAGAACTGATTATCGAGAACGGAGAAGTAACGGGGCTCGTCACCTGCTGGGGAGTAACCTTCCGTGCCAAATGTATCGTCCTTACCGCAGGAACTTTCCTGAATGGTCTGATGCATATCGGCCATAAGATGTTGGCCGGAGGACGCTGTGCCGAACCGGCTTCTTACCACCTGACCGAATCCATCACCCGTCACGGAATCACAGCTGGCCGAATGAAGACCGGAACTCCAGTACGTATCGATGCCCGTAGCGTACATTTCGATCTGATGGAGACACAGGATGGCGAAAACGATTTCCATCGTTTTTCATTCATCAGCGAACCTCGTCAGTTGAAACAGCTCCAATGCTGGACCTGCTATACCAATGAAGAAGTCCATGAAGTTCTTCGGAGCGGACTAGCAGATTCTCCCCTTTTCAACGGGCAAATCCAAAGTATCGGTCCCCGTTACTGCCCGAGTATCGAAACGAAAATCGTCACCTTCCCCGACAAGCCCCAGCACCAGTTGTTCCTCGAACCGGAAGGCGAAACGACCCGTGAACTTTACCTGAACGGATTCTCTTCTTCCCTCCCGATGGACATCCAGATTGAAGCACTGAAGAAGATTCCTTGCTTCCGCGATCTGGTTATCTACCGTCCGGGATATGCTATCGAATACGATTACTTCGACCCGACCCAACTGAAGCACACCCTCGAATCGAAGGTAGTCAAGAACCTGTTCTTTGCCGGACAGGTAAACGGAACAACCGGTTACGAGGAAGCCGGCGGCCAGGGTATCATTGCCGGTATCAATGCCCACATCAATTGCCACGGCGGGGAGCCTTTCGTATTGGGAAGAGACGAAGCCTACATCGGCGTCTTGATTGATGACCTCGTGACGAAAGGTGTAGACGAACCTTACCGTATGTTCACCTCCCGTGCCGAATACCGGATTCTGCTCCGTCAGGATGATGCCGACATGCGTCTGACCGAACGCGCCTATCAGCTAGGTCTGGTTAAACAAGACCGCTACGATTGGCTCTGCCGGAAACGGGAAGAGATAAACCGTATCGTCGAATTCGCAAAGACTTATTCCATCAAGGCCGACAAGATAAACGATGCACTGGAAAGTCTGGGTACTGCCCGACTCACTCACGGATGCAAGCTGATTGAACTCATCAGCCGTCCGCAGATTACCATCGAAAACATCGCCCCACACGTGCCGGCATTCCAACACCTCCTCGACCAGATAGAGGTCCGCAAAGACGAAATCATCGAGGCTGCCGAAGTACTCATCAAGTACAAAGGCTACATCGACCGCGAACGGATGATAGCCGATAAGATTCATCGGTTAGAGTCTATCCGCATCAAAGGCAAGTTCGACTATATGAGCCTTCAGTCGCTCTCCACCGAAGCCCGACAGAAGCTAATTAAAATAGACCCGGAAACCCTGGCACAGGCCAGCCGAATTCCAGGCATATCCCCAAGCGACATCAACGTCCTGCTGGTACTGCTAGGTCGCTAAAAAAAGAGTGTTTCACGTGAAACAACTAGTTTAAGGAAATCTTATAAAAAACTGAATATGAATAAGGAAACATTAAAGAAAAACTTGAGAGAAATACCCGATTTTCCAATCCCTGGAATTCTGTTCTACGATGTAACTACCCTCTTCAAAAATCCAGCCTGTCTACAGGATATGATAGACAGTTTGTATGAGCTCTACAAAGACAAAGGCATTACCAAAGTTGTAGGTATCGAGTCAAGAGGATTCATCCTAGGAGGAGCTTTAGCTGCCCGTCTGGGAGCAGGCTTCGTCATGGCACGTAAACCAGGCAAGCTACCGGCCGAGGTCCTGGAAGAAACCTATGCTAAGGAATACGGAACAGACACCATACAGATTCATAAAGATGCCATCAACGAAGATGATGTAGTCCTGCTGCACGATGATTTACTGGCAACCGGAGGTACCATGGCCGCCACCCTCCGATTGGTCAATAAAGCCGGAGCAAAGAAAGCATATGTCAATTTCGTTATTGAACTGGAGAAGCTGAACGGACGGAAAGCATTCCCGGCCGATGTAGACATTACTACATTCTTGAAGCTTTAAGATAAAAACGCTTCGGATAATGCCGAAGCCATCGACTAACCTATACAGGTTACATGCCAGCTAGAGTGCAACAGGCACATCCATCAAAGAGCGACATGTAACCTGTTTCTTTTATCACCCTTTCACGGAACAAAGCCTAGCATTATGGAGAAAAAGGAAGAACTGGGAACGAATGAATACCTACGGGGTATTGTCTTGAACCTGCCAGATAGCCCGGGAATCTATCAATACTTGAACCAGGATGGAACCATCATCTACGTAGGGAAAGCCAAGAATCTGAAACGACGTGTCTACTCCTATTTTTCGAAAGAACACCAATCAGCCAAGACACGCATACTGGTAAGCAAGATTGCTGACATCCGGTACATCGTCGTAAACACAGAAGAAGACGCGCTTCTGTTGGAGAATAACCTTATCAAGAAATACAAGCCGCGCTATAACGTCTTGTTGAAGGATGACAAGACCTACCCTTCCATCTGCATAAGCAACGAATATTTTCCACGTATTTTCAAGACACGGAAGATTATCCGCAACGGGTCTACTTACTTCGGTCCATATAGCCACATACCATCCATGGTAGCCGTACTGGAACTGATCAAAAAGCTCTATTCCATCCGCACCTGTACACTGGCACTGACTCCCGAAAACATTCAGGCCAACAAGTTCAAGGTCTGCCTGGAATATCATATCAAGAACTGTAAGGCTCCCTGTATCGGGCTTCAGTCTCACGAGGCATACATGAAGGACATCGCCCAGATTAAAGAGATTCTGAAAGGGAATACGCAAAGCATCAGTCAGGCCTTGAAGAAAGAGATGATGTCTTTGGCCGGAGAGTTGAAATTCGAAGAAGCACAGAAGTTGAAAGAGAAATATGAGTTAATAGAGAACTACCGTTCCAAGAGTGAAATCGTAAGTTCCGTGCTCCACAACATCGATGTTTTCGCCATCGAGACAGATGAACATTCGGCATACATCAATTACCTTCACATCACAAACGGAAGCATCAATCAAGCTTTCACCTTCGAATATAAAATCCGTATGAACGAATCCAAAGAAGAGCTCCTGCAATTGGGAATTGCAGAGATGAGGGAACGCTATCAAAGTACCTCGAAAGAAATTATCATCCCTTTCGAGCTGGATATGGAGATGAAAGATGTTACCTTTACCATTCCCCAACGAGGAGACAAGAAACACCTGCTTGAGCTATCCATCATGAACGTCAAGCAATACAAAGTAGACCGGTTGAAACAGGCGGAAAAACTGAATCCGGAACAACGGAGTGTCCACCTGATGAAAGAAATCCAAGAGCAGTTACACATCGACCGGTTACCCGTCCACATCGAATGTTTCGATAACTCGAACATACAAGGGTCCGATGCGGTGGCCGCTTGCGTCGTGTTCAAAAAGGCAAAGCCAAGCAAAAAGGATTATCGGAAATACATCATCAAGACGGTAGAAGGGCCGGACGATTATGCCTCCATGCAAGAGGTGGTCCGCCGGCGATATAGCCGTATTATCGAGGAACAAGGTGAATTGCCGGACCTGATTCTAACAGATGGAGGTAAGGGACAAATGGAAGTCGTGAGACAAGTTATCGAAGATGAGTTACATCTGAACATTCCGATTGTAGGATTGGCCAAAAATAACCGGCACAAAACATCGGAAGTACTTTACGGATTTCCACCGGTGGTAGTCGGTATCAAACAAGGGACTCCCCTGTTCCACCTGCTGGAGAATATACAGGATGAGGTACACCGTTTTGCTATTACATTCCATCGTGACAAACGAAGCAAGAGTCAGGTGGCTTCTGCCCTCGACCACATCAAAGGCATAGGAGAAAAAAGGAAAACAGCCCTACTCAAAACCTTTAAGAGTGTTACCCGAATCAAGCAGGCGAGCCTGGAAGAAATAGCTGCAGTAGTAGGTGAAGCTGCTGCTAAAAGCGTCAAAGAATCGCTCAAATGAAGCAACAAACAAATATATTCCGTATATTTGTAAAAACAGAACGAACTTAACCATCATGAGAATAGTTATCCAACGTGTAAGTCACGCATCCGTCACCATCGGCGGTGTATGTAAATCGGCCATTCAGGCAGGCTTTCTGATTTTGGTCGGCATCGAAGAAGCCGACACTCAAGAAGACGCCGACTGGCTCTGCAAGAAAGTAATCGGACTCCGTGTGTTCGACGACGAACAGGGAGTCATGAACAAATCCATTTTGGATGTGGGAGGAGAAATTTTAGTCATCAGTCAATTTACCCTGATGGCCTCGACGAAGAAAGGAAACCGTCCGTCATACATCCGGGCAGCCCGTCACGAAACGGCCATTCCACTTTACGAATACTTCTGCAACGAACTGAGTATTGCTCTAGGCAAGCAAGTAGGGACAGGAGAATTCGGTGCTGATATGAAGGTAGAGCTTCTGAATAATGGTCCTGTAACCATCTGTATCGACTCAAAAAACAAAGAATAATATGACACTGGAAGAAGCACAGAAAACCGTAGACAACTGGATAAAAACCTACGGTGTCCGTTATTTCAGCGAACTGACCAATATGGCCGTTCTAACAGAAGAAGTAGGAGAACTTGCCCGTATCATGGCACGTACATACGGCGACCAGTCTTTCAAGGAAGGAGAGAAACATAACCTGGCCGATGAAATGGCCGATGTACTTTGGGTACTAATTTGCCTGGCCAACCAGACCGGTGTAGACCTGACAGAGGCATTCCGGAAAAACCTGGAAAAAAAGACTTCAAGAGACAAAGACAGACATAAGAACAACCCCAAATTATAACTATATGAAACATCTTTCAGACGACGAATACCTGTACGGAAACGATCCGGAACAGCAGCAGGCCGAGTATGAGAACCCAAGTATTGACGAAACTTTGGACGAAACAGACAACTTCGAATACGAAGATAAAGAACACCTGCACCAGCCCAGTAAATATGACATAGCTTTGGGCAAGTACAATACCGAATTAAACGATGCAGAAGTAGCCAAACAAACCGCTCAGTTGCTGGAAAAACATCTGGATGAAAACAACACGGCCGAGGTAAAGAAATTCCTTTTCAATTGCATTGATCTGACAACCTTGAAATGCACCGATAGCGAAGAAAGTGTCATGAAGTTCACCGAACGGGTGAATGATTTTGTCGATGCATACCCCGACCTGAAGAACGTGGCAGCCATCTGTGTCTATCCGAATATGGCAGAAATTGTGAATGACACTTTAGAGGCAGACGACGTAAAGATAGCCTGTGTATCGGGCGGATTCCCTTCCTCACAGACTTTCACCGAGGTGAAAGTAGCCGAAACAGCCATGGCTCTCCATACAGGCGCAGACGAGATTGATATTGTCATTCCGGTAGGAAAATTCCTCAGCAATGACTACGAAGGCATGTGCGATGAAATTGAAGAGTTAAAGGAAGTATGTGGTGAAAAGCACCTGAAAGTAATCTTGGAAACTGGAGCACTGGGCAGCGCTTCCAACATCAAGAAGGCCTCTATCCTATCCATGTATTCCGGAGCAGATTTCATCAAGACCTCTACCGGAAAAGAACCAGTTTCCGCCACACCCGAAGCTGCCTTTGTCATGTGTAAGGCCATTAAGGAATACTTCCTGGAAACCGGACGGAAAGTAGGATTCAAGCCGGCAGGAGGTATCAATACCGTCAAAGACGCATTGGTTTATTACACCATCGTGAAAGAAGTATTGGGCAAAGAATGGCTGAACAATGAACTGTTTCGTTTGGGAACAAGCCGTCTGGCCAACTTACTGCTTTCTGAAATCGTAGGAAGCGAAACCAAATTCTTCTGATAACCATACAAACCTTCTCCCCTTGTTTCTATCCCGAAACTAAAGGGAAAGGATGAAAATAAAAAAGCTCGAAAGGCTGCCTCCCCTTCATCGGGAAAGCAGCCTTTCAAATTATCTGATTGCTCTAAAATAACACAAGAAAGTTACTTATTACGCTCAATGACATAATTGATATAAGCCGTCAACGCCATACGATATTGTTCCTCGGTAAAAGCAGGCAGCAAAGCCAAAGCCCGTTCACGGTAATCATACATGACCTGTTCTGCATAAGCAATTCCACCCTCACGTTTAATCAATTCTACAAAGGATGCAATCTCATCTTTCGATGCTTCCAATTTGCGAATACGTAACCCCAATTCACGAATTTCTTCTGTTCCGAGTTTATTGATGACATATAAGGCCGGCAAGGTCAACTTTCCTTCCACCATATCATTTCCGGTTGGTTTCCCCAATTCTGCATTCTCAAAATAATCAAAGATATCATCTTTTATCTGGAAAGCAATACCTATCATTTCACCAAAGAGAGCAGCTTTCCTTACAGCTTCATCGGATGCGTGTACCGATACCGCTCCACTTTCAGCACTGGCAGTAAACAGTGCAGCAGTTTTTTTACGGATAACATTGAAATAGACTTCTTCAGAAAATTCACGGTTCGATGTATTAGCCAACTGGATAATCTCACCCTCTGCCAGTTCCTGCCCCAGACGGGCTACCAGTTCTACCAGTTCTATCATACCGGTAAAGGCAGCATGTCTCAGACTCGTTGCCAGCATATAATCGCCCACCAACACAGAGACCTTATTATTATATACGGCATTTACCGAGGACTGCCCTCTGCGTTTATCACTCTCGTCTACTACATCATCATGAACCAGACTTGCCGTATGCAACAATTCAAGCGAAAGTGCAGCATGTAATGTAGCATCATTCAAGACACCATGCAATTTCGCCATAAGCATCACCAAAATGGGACGCATCATCTTCCCGTTCCGCTTTTTGATATAAGAGAGCACCTCATTCAATAACGGATTCGAGCTCTGTAAAGAAGAATCGAAAAGTTGTCTGAAAGCTTCCAGCTCCTTTTCTATAGGCCGAGTGATTAATTCTATTTTATCCATCTACATATATTTGCTGCACAAAAGTAATAATAAAAGAGCGAATACGACATTTTTTTGTATATTTACATGAAAAAACTTAATATTTTTACACGAATGCAGAAATTATTTCTACTAGATGCGTATGCATTGATTTATCGTGCCTACTACGCCCTCATCAAGAATCCCCGCATCAATTCCAAAGGTTTCAACACATCTGCCGTATTGGGATTTGTAAATACCCTGGAGGAGGTATTGAAGAAAGAAAATCCCACTCATATAGGTATCGCCTTCGATCCTGCCGGCCCTACATTCCGCCACGAGGCATACGAACAATACAAAGCTCAACGAGAAGAGACACCGGAAGTCATCCGCCTGTCTGTACCTATTATTAAAGATATCATCCGCGCCTATAATATTCCGATTCTGGAGGTGCCAGGCTATGAAGCTGACGATGTAATCGGCACATTGGCTACCCAAGCCGGAAAAGAACAAATACCTACATACATGATGACTCCTGATAAGGATTATGGGCAACTGGTCTCAGATTGCGTCTTCATGTATCGTCCCAAATACGGGGACAAGGAATTCGAGGTAATGGGTGTGGAAGAAGTAAAAGCCAAGTTCTCTATTGCATCCCCTCTGCAGGTCATTGATATGCTTGGACTGATGGGTGACTCTGCCGACAATATTCCGGGATGTCCGGGAGTAGGCGAAAAAACAGCTCAGAAACTGATAGCCGAATTCGGAAGTATCGAAAATCTGTTGGAACATACTGACCAGCTGAAAGGAGCTCTCCGGAATAAAGTAGAAACCAACCGTGAACAGATTACCTTCTCCAAGTTCCTGGCCACTATCAAGACCGATGTCCCCATCAAACTTGATCTGAATGCCCTAAAACGAGAAGCCCCCAATGAAGGAGAACTCCGACAGATTTTTGAAGAACTGGAGTTCCGTACCCTCTTGGAAAGGGTTTTCAAAACTGAAAAAAAATCAGAATCAAAACCTACCGCTGTACAAGGCGATCTCTTTGGATTTTTTACGGACAGTTCCACAGATGAATCTAAAAATTCAAATCTCACAAGGCTTGAGGACTTGAATTACGACTATCAATTACTTGATAGTGAAGAGAAAATAAACGAATTTATTCAAAATATCCTTACAAAGGAGATTTTCAGTCTAGATACAGAGACCACAGGAACCGATCCAATCACCGCAGAACTGGTAGGAATGAGTTTCAGTTATGCCGAAAATCAGGCTGTTTACATTCCAGTTCCTAAAAATCGTAAAGAAACGCAAAAAATAGTAGATCTTCTTAAACCGGTCTTCGAAAACGAGCATACAATCAAAGTAGGTCAAAATATCAAATACGATATGCTGGTACTATCCAACTACGGAGTACAGATAAAAGGAAAGCTGTTCGATACAATGATTGCTCACTATGTACTCCAACCCGAGTTACGGCACAACATGGACTATTTGGCGGAAATCTACCTGAAGTACCAGACCATCCATATTGACGAACTGATCGGTCCGAAAGGAAAAGGTCAGAAGAACATGCGCGACCTCTCTCCTACTGAAGTCTACAAATATGCCTGCGAAGACGCTGATGTCACTCTCAAACTGAAGACTTTACTGGAGAAAGAAATGCAGGAAAACGGCGTAACCGAACTTTTCGAACAGATTGAAATGCCATTGGTACCCGTCCTCGCCTACATGGAACGGAACGGTGTCCGCATCGATACCGAAGCACTGAAAGAAAGCTCCAAACATTTCACGGCCCGGATGCAGCAGATTGAAACGGAAGTCCACCAACTGGCGGGTATGGAATTCAATATCGCTTCACCCAAACAGGTAGGTGAAGTCCTGTTCGATCGATTAAAGATTGTAGAGAAACCGAAAAAGACCAAAACCGGACAATATATCACTTCGGAAGAAGTACTGGAAAGTCTGAAAGGCAAACATGAAATCGTCGGCAAGATTCTGGAACACCGAGGACTCAAGAAGTTACTGGGAACTTACATCGATGCTCTCCCCCAACTGATTAATCCAGCTACCGGACACATCCATACTTCATTCAACCAGACTGTAACGGCTACCGGACGACTCAGTTCCAGCAATCCGAACCTGCAGAATATCCCCATCCGCAACGAAGACGGAAAAGAAATCCGAAAAGCCTTCATTCCCGATGACGGATGTGAGTTCTTTTCGGCTGACTATTCGCAGATAGAGCTACGTATCATGGCGCATTTAAGCGGAGACCCACACATGATTGAAGCCTTCCGGAAAGAACAGGATATCCATGCGGCTACCGCTGCTAAAATATATAAGGAAGAGTTGACGGAAGTAACCCGTGAACAACGCAGCAAAGCCAAAACAGCCAACTTCGGTATCATCTACGGTATCTCGGTCTTCGGACTGGCCGAACGGCTGAACGTAGACCGTAAAGAAGCAAAGGAACTTATCGACGGATACTTCAGTAACTATCCAGACGTGAAACGATACATGGACGAAAGTATCCAGGTAGCACGTGAGAAAGGTTATATCGAAACCATCTTCAACCGGAAACGTTATCTTCCGGACATTAATTCACGGAATGCGGTCGTCAGAGGATATGCTGAACGGAATGCTATCAACGCACCGATTCAAGGAAGCGCAGCCGACATCATCAAAGTAGCTATGGTCCGCATCTATAAACGATTCATGGAAGAAGGTATCCGTTCGAAGATGATTCTTCAAGTACACGATGAATTAAACTTCAGCGTACTGCCCGAAGAAAAAGAGAAAGTACAGCAAATCGTTATCAGTGAAATGGAGGGTGCTTACAAAATGAAAGTACCTTTGAAAGCAGACTGCGGTTGGGGTCAAAACTGGCTGGAAGCACATTAATACGCCTCAATTGTTAACGATTCTTTATTCTGTGACATTTTGAAACTAATTCACATTTTTTTCACCAAAAGACAACCAACATATAAAACTTTGACGTATCTTTGCATCGTCAAAAAGAACAAAATGTAATTTAAACCTTAAAATATCACAGATATGAAAACTTTCAACTTGATTAAAATCACATTGGTAGCAGCAATCGCATGGATGACTAACGTTACAATTTCTGCAGCAACTTTAGACAACAATCTTATCTACAATGCAGAAGAAGTAAACGGTGTAAAAGTTTCGGAAACCGTATACAAAATGGACGGAACTACGCTGACCAATTACATGAAATATAACTATAAATACAATGACAACCAGCAGATGACTGAAAACATGTCTCAGAAATGGAACAGCAGCAAGGAACGCTGGGAAAACGATCTGTGTATCCGTTATATCTATGATAATAAGAGTATTACAACTGAATACTACAAATGGAACAGCAAGAAAAAAGATTTTGTCCTGATTCCGGAAATGACTGTCACCATGGATAAATAAACAGCATACCAAATAGATGCATCATAAATAACTCTCTTTTATTATTCAAGAGGCACCCCGTGAGGGATGCCTCTTTTTTATGCTTCATACTTACAGGTAATTGTCTGTAGATTTCTTTCCATCTACAGACAATTACGGATAATCTGCTTACAATTTATAACCTACCATGCTTCCTCTATGCAGAACTTACACTGGAAACCGCTTCAATCCATAGTAAAGATTCCGTTTTCTTGAGGATATCCATAGAAAAATTACAAAATGAAAGAGTATCTTCTCCAAACGGAACAAGGAACGGATATAAACCTGCCGTTTTCTATCCGATACCCATTCCAACAGATTCTAGAACTGGCCATCACGTCAAACCCGTCAGCAGAAAACAGTAATCCTGACAATGTTTTGATTATGTCTGATAAATGAGTAACTTTGCCCCGATAAACGATAAAAAGACAGATGCCAAATGCCTCAAAAAAAGGTTCTTGTTACCTGCCCATTTTGGCAACTGCCTTTATTTTCTGAATAAAAGCGATTTTAATAGGAAATAACAATATATTATGGCTTTACAATGTGGTATTGTCGGTTTGCCGAACGTCGGAAAATCGACTCTTTTCAATTGCTTATCGAATGCAAAGGCTCAAGCAGCCAATTTCCCCTTCTGTACCATCGAACCCAATGTGGGTGTCATTACCGTACCCGATGACCGTTTGAACAAACTGGCTGCCCTGGTTGACCCGGACCGCATCGTCCCAACCACGGTGGAAATTGTAGACATCGCCGGTCTGGTAAAAGGTGCCAGCAAAGGTGAAGGACTAGGCAACAAATTCCTGGCCAATATCCGCGAAACAGATGCAATCCTGCATGTACTCCGTTGCTTCGATGACGAGAACGTGACACACGTAGACGGTGATGTGAACCCGGTACGCGACAAAGAAATTATCGATACAGAACTTCAATTGAAAGATCTGGAAACTATCGAAAGCCGCATCCAAAAGGTACAAAAACAAGCTCAGACCGGCGGTGACAAGGTAGCCAAACAGACTTACGAAGTCCTGGTGAAATACAAGGAAGCTCTGGAACAAGGAAAATCGGCCCGTACCGTACAGTTCGAGAGTAAAGACGAACAAAAAATCGCACATGATTTATTCCTGCTGACTTCCAAACCGGTCATGTATGTCTGCAACGTAGACGAAGCCAGTGCCGTAAACGGCAACAAGTATGTAGAACAGGTACGCGAGGCAGTAAAGGACGAAGGAGCCGAAATCCTGATTGTAGCTGCCAAGACCGAAGCCGACATCGCCGAACTGGAAACTTATGAAGACCGTCAGATGTTTCTGCAGGAAATCGGACTGGAAGAATCAGGTGTAAGCCGTCTGATTCGTGCCGCTTATAAACTGCTGAATCTGGAAACTTATTTCACTGCCGGTAAAATGGAAGTACGTGCCTGGACCTTCCACAAAGGTTGGAAAGCTCCACAGTGTGCCGGTGTTATCCATACTGATTTCGAGAAAGGATTCATCCGTGCCGAAGTCATCAAATACAATGATTTCATCCAGTACGGTTCCGAAGCCGCTGTACGCGAAGCCGGCAAACTGAACGTAGAAGGCAAGGAATACGTAGTAGAAGACGGAGACATCATGCACTTCCGCTTCAACGTATAAGCCCTGGCTACCCTGTATATTCCGGAGAACACCTCAACCGTGTTCTTCCGCCATTCATAACACACAGAGAAACAAACGGATGGCATCTTCCTTCAAGGACAGAATAGCCTTTGTTTCTCTGTGTTTACCGTTAACCCAAAAACACAAACGTATGAACTATCTCATCATTGGAACAGGCGGTGTAGGAGGCTGT
>URWP01000017.1 GCA_900551645.1 uncultured Bacteroides sp. | reverse complement strand
TTTACTGCCAGAGCCGCTTAGGCTGGGCTAATTTTTAACGAACTATTGTTAATCATATATACAAACAGTTATTATTGAAGAATAACTATCCAAGCGAATGTATGATATCTATTTCGAAAAAAGATACCATCGTACAGTATATCGGGAATAAACCTTCCTCATTATTTTCTTTACAAACAGATAAAGTACCTCTAAGAAAAGATTATTCCATAGTTATACAAGCTCAATTCGTAAACCCCAATAACCTTTTTTTCGGAAAGATGGGGCTACTCCTTATATCTACAACTATACTTCTCATTTTTGTTGTATTCTGTATAATCTATCAAGTAAAAATAATATCAAAAATCAATAAGATCTCCCAAATCCGTGAAGACTTCTCATACGCCATGGTACATGACATGAAAACACCCCTAAGTACTATTATGATGGTGCAGGATATGCTGGAAAGCGGAAGGCTTGATTCCAAACCGGAGATAAAGAACAAATACATGAGTATAGCAAAAAGCGAGGCAGATCATCTGTTTGCTCTCACCAACAAGATACTGACCATCTCAAAGCTGGAGAACCATAAACTGGAGATGAACAAAACAGAAGTCGAGCTTACACCGATAATAGAGAAACTGACTGATAAATTCAAGGCCAAAGCACAGAAACCTGTAAACTTTATCATCAGCTTACAGGCCAAAACAGCTTATGCAGACAATGATTATCTGAGTGAAGTATTAAGCAATCTGATTGACAATGCCATCAAGTACTCAAAGGAGAGTGTGGAAATAAACATCACGACGGAAGAAAGCGAACGCTACACCATCCTGAAAATACGCGACAATGGTCTGGGCATATCAGAAGCCGACCAGAGAATCATATTCCAGAAATATGAACGCGCAGCGGCGGCAAAGCGCAGCCGCAGGAACGGAGTTTCCGGATTCGGACTGGGCCTAAACTTTGTTGACCAGGTGATAAAGGCGCATGAGGGAAGAATATTCGTCAACAGCACAGAAGGAGAATTTACGGAATTTACCATCTATCTGCCGCTTGAAACCGCAAACAACAAGCATAATCTATAAAGCACAATGCTGTTTTATCTTAGCGATGATATCATATACAAATACATCATGTATATCCATAAAAATCTCTGATATCTGGTATAAAACATACAGAATATCAGAGATTATCGAGTTAAACTTTTAAGAGAGAATTTGAAGGATTTTATTTGGTCTTTTTTTACTTTTTTACTGTTATGATACAGCCAGAGTATAAGCAGATAACACACTGGCAATATCCATACACTCGTTACTTTCGTAAAAGCATAAAACAGGATGGCAGCAATACCGATAAGAAACAGACACCGGAACGGTCCGATGCCTGCAAGTACACGCACAATCTGTTTTGAGCGTAGATTCATATAGAGTAATAAACTCTCTGTCATAATCTCGGATGGTTATTCTCTGTCTGCCTTATATCTGCACAAAGCCTGTCCGCTGTAATGGCGTAGTCTCCATAATATATAAGTCTCATCAAAGAAAGAAGCTGCTGCAAAAGCAGAAGCAAGAGAAATAGCCATATCCTTCATTATAAAACCTATAACCAAAGGCAAATATGCCGATAGAATATGTGCCGTAATATATACAGTTCTGAATTTCCATAATTTCATAGGTATCTTATAGTCCAGTCTCATTGATGTACTTTTTTTGTTGTATCTGATACATAATGATTTATAATTCCATGAATTAAGTAAAAGAAACATCATAAGTTGAATAAACCAATTGACAATTATAGCCAGAATACTTCCCATTCCCAATATGAAAATGATTGAAAAAGGATTCATAAAACACTCCCTCTCTTTCAAAGACGTTTTTATGATATCCATATCATATACGACATAGAACAGGAAAAATGCTATTACAGGGAAAATAAAGCCCCATAATATAGGAGTTATTCTATTGAACTCATTCTTTTCAATATAGACTTCCTCTCCTTCAGGGCCTCTTCCGTATGAAATCAATGCCTTCCGGCGAACAGATTCTTTATTAATGTGTTTATCTGATGTTTTCATCTTGTTTATTTTTAATGTATTTCTATCGTAAAACCATGCTTAATATTGAAATGAGAATAGACAATATAAACAGTGTATATTTTTGTTTCTTACACTTCTGTGTTGAAGGAAAGTTTCCATTTATATCAATGCTATAAAACTCTTCCTTTGTTTTACTGTTGCAAAAGTAACTAAGCATCGGCAAACATTAGGTTATCCTTATGTTATCTTTACGTTAATACTTCGATGTTTCAATTCATGTTAGTAACCCAATTATTATATTTGCACTGAAAAACATTAAAATGTCATATAATATCATTCATGGAGACTTCAAAACATAAGAAGAACATATTATTCATCACCATACTGTCTGTCGTAGGACTTATCGGGGCTATGGCTCTACAGATAATCTGGATATACAATTCGTATGAACTGATAAAAAACGATTTGCTCAAAGTAAGTTCTGAGGTATTCGAGAAAGTTCTAAGAGAAGAAACAAATTTAGCCTGTAAGGAAATTCCTGAAGGTACAGAAATATTAGCCGGTCCTGAAAGTGACTCCATACCTCAAATAACATACCTATATGAAGGTGTACAAAACCTTGGTTTTGAAATGTCAATCAACAGAATGGATTCCTTAGCAACAGTTTTTCTGAAAGACAGGGATATAAACAACAGTCTTCATGTAAATCTTATTGACATTAAAAATGATACAATCATAAAGAGTACTTCTGTAAATCAATCTGATACACACAGCAGATTGAATTCTAAAATCATTCCTATAAAAACAGATTTGTCACAAGGAGTACAGTTGGTATTATTAAATCCTTATATTTATATTTTCAAGCGTATGGGCCTGATGCTTGCCGGTACATTCATCATTATGCTGCTCGTAATCGTCTGCATCAGCTATCAGGTAAGATTCATTTCACGCTTCGAGAAGATTTTCCAAATTCGCGAAGACTTCTCATACGCCATGATACACGACATGAAAACACCGCTCACATCCATCATCATGGCGCTGAAGTTCCTCAGAAGCGGAAAGCTTGATGACAAACCTGTGATAAAGGACAAATATTTCGACATTGCTGAGAACGAGGCAGATCATCTGCTTACCCTCACAAATAAAGTGCTGACCATATCAAAGCTGGAGAACCATAAGCTGGAGATGAACAGAACAGAAGTTAAACTTACTCCTATAATAGACAAACTGACCGAGAAATTCAAGGCGAAATCGCAAAAGGCGGTGATTTTCATTACAGATATAAAAGCCGAAACAGCTTATGCCGATGTAGAATATCTGGAAGAAGTACTCAGCAACCTGATAGACAATTCCATAAAATATTCGGATGAAAGCGTGGAGATAAAAATAAGCACTGCTCAGGACGACAGATACACCGTCCTTAAAGTTTATGACAATGGTTTTGGTATATCCGATAAAGATATTCATCTTATTTTCCGAAAGTTTGAACGTGCATCAGCCGTTAAGCGTAACCGCCGGAATGGTGCTTCCGGTTTCGGACTCGGACTGAATTTCGTTGATCAAGTGGTTGAAGCACATCACGGAAAAATATTTGTTTCCAGTATAGAAGGTGAGTTCACGGAATTCACAATCTATCTGCCTCTTATTGAATCTTAATAAAAACATGAATATATTTGTATATTAAAAAATTGAAGATATGATTAAACTATTACTGGTTGAAGATGATACTAACCTTTCATATATAGTCCAGAGCGGACTACAGGATATTATTGGCGGCTATGAAGTCATTACGGCATTTAACGGTAAGGAAGGACTGGAAGCCTGGAAGGAACATCATCCCGACATCATCATTTCAGACATAGACATGCCCGTCATGGACGGCTTCGAAATGGTACGCCAAATCCGGGAAACCGACGGCGACACACCCATTCTTTTCGCATCGGCTCTCACCTCACCCAAAGATGTAAGAAAAGGGTACGACATCGGTGTCAACAATTACGTAAAGAAACCGTTTATCCCCGATGAGCTGGATGCACACCTGCATGCCATCCTGAAGATGAAGGAAGGAACGAAAACCCGCAACGAAGAAGGACTGTGCAAGTTCGGCAATTATACACTGGATGCCGAACATGCTACCTTACGCAACAGTGAATCCGGAAAATCGACAACACTTACTGCCCGTGAAGCACAGATTCTCCAATTGCTGGCAGAAAACAAAGGGGAAGTGGTCCGAAGAGAAGTCATCCTTAACCGTTGCTGGGACAAGAATGATGATTATTTCGCTTCACGCAGTCTGGATGTATTCGTCACCAAACTCCGTAAACTGTTCGAGACAGACCCGATGATTGAAATCAAGACTGTAAGGGGAGTCGGTCTGATGCTGGTGGTGAATGATTGACAGGAACAAAAAGATATTAATATCATTTACCACATTACATTTCCATAGAAAAGGTTTATTACGTATCTTTGAAGAAAGACCGTTAAAACCTCGAAGTTATGAAAACAAGACATTTTTTAGTACTATGCAGTTTATTAGGCGGCCTGTTGATTGGCTCATCCTGTATAGTCCACCGTACAGGACCTAAACCTCCTCCCCCACCACACAAGGTAGACCACCGACACAAAAAGAAAGCACCGCCTCCACCTAAAAAACACCATAACAAGCACAGACCGGAAACTCCACCGCCTCCACCACCAGAACACTGGTAAGATAACTTTATTCATTCGTGAACAGATAGAAATATATAAGGGTAAAAACATATTTATCCCTATATATTTCTGTCTGAAATATGAACCCTGATAAAGAAAAAGCATCAAACCTGAATATGCCAGACTACAAGAGCCCAATATCCTGCCCACAAGATTACAACCGATAAAATGAAAGCCCCATCATAAACAAACAATCCCCACCAGCGAGAACTGACGGGGACTGCAATGCATTAAAATCGGAACGTTATTTCATCATGCTTTCAAACTCTTTTGAAGGCTTGAAAGCTGGGATGTTATGAGCCGGTACAATCATGGTGGTATTCTTCGAAATATTTCTAGCTGTCTTTTCAGCACGCTTCTTCACGATAAAACTTCCAAAGCCACGAAGGTAAACATTCTCTTCTTTTTCCAGGGAACCTTTCACTTCAGTCATGAAACTTTCGATAACAGCCAAAACGGTTTGTTTGTCCACACCAGTCTTGTTGGCAATTTCCTTAACGATCTCTGCTTTTGTCATAGTCTAATTTTTAATAGTTTAGCGACAAAAGTACAGAAAAATCTCATACAAACGACAGTTGCCTCTAACTTTTTGTAGTTTTTTTTTCTTTCAGGCCATTTATGGACTTTTCTTACAGACAGACTGAAAAACCTATCTTAAAAACATATAAATTTACAGATTGGTAAATTAAATACGTTTAAAATTCCTCTTACCCATGTTTCGTTTATGTATATTTTAAATCAGCAGAAAAACTTTATTGACAAGCTTGACACTATTCTTTTTTTTCATCCTTTTTAGAGATAACCATTCCCGATAATCATTATTCTAACAAGAAAAATACAGACTTAATACAAAGAAATCACGTCAATCGACAATCCGATGAATGCCGTTTATCATCAGATTCGCTTTCATGAAAACAATTATCGAAAAGAAACACAAAAAGAAAGTCCAACACCGGCACAAACAATGCCGGCCTTTTCCTGACGTTCCGTTGAACAACAGAAAAAAATCCCGCCTTCTACTTATTCATAGAGAAAGCGGGACCCGATGAAAATGATTAATATAAGACGTATTCCATCAACGGTCGGATATTGGTGTATAATCTACCTCATCCAAGACATTCTTGTACGCCGGACGGATAATACGCCGACCTTCGAAGTTCAGTTCTTCAATGCGGTGAGCCGTCCAACCTACGATACGAGCCATAGCAAACAGCGGTGTATAGATTTCCTGAGGCAATCCCATCAGTTCATAAATGAAGCCTGAATAGAAATCAACATTGGAACATACTCTTTTCTTGTCGCCCTTCACTTTCTTGAAACAAGCGATGGCCCGCTGTTCTACCAACTCCAGAAAAGCAAATTCCTTCTCGCAGCCCTTTTCAGCCACCAGTTCGCCAGCCAATTCCTTAAGCAACATGGAGCGAGGGTCGGAGATAGTATAGACCGCATGACCGATACCGTAAATCAGACCACTCTTATCGTATGCCTCCTTATTAAGCATACGCATCAGGTAAGTATCGATTTCATCCACATTTGTCCAGTCGGAAATTACTTCCTTCAGATGATGAAACATCTTCACAACCTGAATATTGGCTCCTCCATGCAACGGACCTTTCAGCGAACCGATACCGGCTGCTATGCTGGAATAGGTATCTGTACGGGTAGAACTGGTGACACGGACCGTAAAAGTTGAGTTATTACCACCCCCATGTTCCGCTTGCAATACCAGCAGCAAATCCAACATACGTGCCTCCAGCGGAGTAAAATCCTTCTTCATCATGTAGAGAAAATTCTCGGCCAGCGACAAGTTCTCATGCGGATGACGGATGTGCAGCGAACGTCCCTGTGTACTATGCCGGTAGATATTGTAAGCGTATGCAATGATGGTCGGGAATTTCGAAATCAGTTCGATGGACTGACGCATCAGGTTGTCGCGGGAAATATCATCCGGATTGGGGTCGAACGTATACATTTCAAGCACACTCCGAGCCAGAATGTTCATGATGTTCTGTCCCTCCAGGTCAATGATATTCATAGTAGTCTTCTTGTCCAGCGGCATATTGTCGTTTATCAGTTCCTTGAACGAACTGAGCTGTTCGGCATCCGGCAGTTCACCCGAAAGTAACAGATAAGCCACTTCTTCGAAGCCGAAACGTTTTTCACGCAACAAAGCGTGTGCGATATCCTCCAGGTCATATCCGCGATAAAAGAGTTTACCCGGAATCGGCTTCAACCCTTCGTCTGTACGCTCATATCCTACTACGTTACCGATTTTAGTCAATCCTACCAACACTCCGGTACCGTCTTCGTTACGCAAGCCACGCTTTACATTGAATTTGGTAAACAGTTCATTATCGATACGGCACGCATGCTTGGCACACTCCGACAGCTTGTAAACGATGTATTCTTTTTTCATAGACTCAATTCATAAATAAAGATTATAACAAACCAACGATGAGCTGTCCGAACTCTGTCGTCGAAAGTGCCTGTCCGTTCGGCATGAAACGAGCCAGGTCATTGGTAGCTTGCCCTTTGGAAAAAGCTTCTTCCAAAGCATTAGTTATCAAGGAAGCAGCCTCTTTCCACCCCAAGTATTCCAACATCATGACAGAAGAAAGCAGAAGCGAACATGGATTTACCACATTCTTACCGGCTATATTCGGAGCCGTGTGTAGCCTCAAAAATGGCATGTCCGGTCTGGTAATTGATATTGGCGCCCGGAGCAATACCGATACCACCTACCATGGCAGCCAACTGATCGGAAATGTAATCGCCGTTCAAGTTCAATGTAGCGATGACCGAATATTCTTCCGGAATCAGCAAGGTATTCTGAAGGAAAGCATCGGCAATGCAGTCTTTGACAATGACCTTTCCTCCATTGATGGCCTTAGCCAACTCAGCCTTAGCCGATTCTTCACCTAAATCCTTCTTCAACTGCTCATACTGGTTCATTGTAAAAGTCTGCTCCGCAAATTCAGTCTCAGCCACTTCATATCCCCAGCGCTTAAATCCGCCCTCGGTAAATTTCATGATATTTCCTTTATGTACCAATGTAACAGAAGACAGCTTGTGAATCAAAGCATATTCGATGGCCGAACGGACCAGACGCTGTGTACCTTCCTTGGATACCGGTTTTACACCGAATGAAGAAGTTTCCGGAAAACGGACTTTCGTCACTCCCATTTCATCACGCAGGAAAGCATAGAACTTCTCGGCTTCGGGAGTACCCTGCTCCCATTCAATGCCGGCATAGATATCTTCCGTATTTTCACGGAAGATATGCATATCCACCTTTTCCGGTTCTTTGACTGGAGAAACCACTCCTTTGAACCAACGGACCGGGCGCAGACAGACATACAGGTCAAGCGTCTGACGCAAGGCTACATTCAAGGAACGGATACCCCCACCCACTGGAGTAGTAAGCGGTCCTTTGATGCCGACCAGGTATTCACGGAAAGCATCCATCGTAGCCTCTGGCAACCACTCACCAGTCTGCTGGAAAGCCTTTCCTCCGGCCAGAACTTCTTTCCATTCGATAGAACGTTTGCCATGATAGGCAGCCTCAACTGCCGCATTGACTATCTGCTGACACACTGGGGTAATCTCTGCCCCGACACCATCTCCTTCGATAAAAGGAATCGTTACCTGATCGGGAACTACCAATTTCCCGTTTTCCATATATACTTTACTCATAACCATGTTCTCCTATTTCTAAATGTATCATTTTACAAAAGTATTCAATGCAGAGCCAGCCTTAAACCAACCTATCTGCATGTCATTGTAGGTATGTAATGCCTCGAAAGTATCAATCGTACCGTCAGTATGTTTCACAATCACCTCTAACGGCTGTCCCGGAGTAAAATGCTCCAGACCTTTCACTGAAATCCGGTCGTCCTCCCGCACCTTATCATAATCCTGCTTATCCTTGAAAGTCAGTGCCAGCATCCCCTGTTTCTTCAGGTTAGTCTCATGAATACGGGCAAAGCTTTTGGCCAGAATGACACGTACATTCAGGAAACGAGGTTCCATCGCTGCATGTTCGCGACTAGAGCCTTCACCATAATTCTCTTCGGCCACGACAATGGAAGGTATTCCCTGCGCCTTATAAGCCTTGGCCACTGCCGAAACAGCGTCGTAAGTACTGTCCAGCTGATTCAGAACAGAGTTAGTCTTTCCATTAAAAGCATTGACAGCTCCCATCAGCATATTATCTGAAATGTTCTGCAAGTGTCCACGAAAACGTAACCACGGTCCTGCCATGGAAATATGGTCGGTAGTACATTTACCTTGTGTCTTGATAAGTAACGGCATATCCGTCAAATCTTTTCCATCCCAGGGGGCAAAAGGCGCCAGTTTCTGCAAACGTTGTGAATCCGGATTGATAGATACTTCCAACATGCTGCCGTCTATTGCCGGTGCCACATATCCGTTATCGTCTACCGTAAATCCCTTTTTCGGCAATGTATCACCTTCCGGAGCGTCCAATCGGACAGCTTCGCCTTTTTCATTCACCAAAGTATCTGTCATCGGATTAAAACAAAGGTCTCCGGCTATGGCTAAAGCCATCGCCACTTCAGGCGAAGCTACAAACGCATGGGTGTTCGGATTTCCATCCGCACGTTTCGCGAAATTCCGGTTAAAGGAAGTCACGATGGAGTTGGCACGGGTCGGATCGTCTGTGACACGTTTCCACTGTCCGATACACGGACCGCAGGCATTGGTCATGACAACAGCTCCCACTGCCTGAAAATCGGCAATCATTCCATCACGCAACGAAGTGCAATACACCTGTTCGGAACCCGGATTGATAATAAGCGGAGCAGCCATTTTCAGCCCTTTCGCCTTTACCTGACGGGCTAACGAAGCCGCACGACTCAAATCCTGGTAAGACGAATTGGTACAGGAACCAATAAGACCGACTTCCATCCGCTGCGGATAACCGTTCTTCTTTACTTTTTCAGCAAATTCAGACAAAGTACAAGCTGCATCCGGAGTAAACGGGCCGTTGATATAAGGTTCCAACGTGGACAAATCTATTTCGATAATCCGGTCATAATAAGCTTCCGGATGAGCTGCCACTTCCGGGTCAGCCTGCAGTTCGGCAGCATTCTGCTTCGCCAGATCCGCGATTTCTTCCCGACCGGTAGCACACAGATATTCAGCCATATTCCGGTCGAACGGGAAAATAGAAGTAGTTGCTCCCACTTCGGCACCCATGTTACAGATCGTTGCCTTTCCTGTAGCTGACAACGAAGCGGCTCCCTCGCCAAAGTATTCGATAATAGCATTGGTAGCTCCTTTTACAGTAAGCAGACCAGCCAGTTTCAGAATAACATCTTTCGGTGCAGCCCAACCGTTCAACCTTCCGGTTAGTCTTACCCCTATCAGTTTCGGCATTTTCAACTCCCATTCCATGCCAGTCATCACATCTACCGCATCGGCACCTCCTACTCCGATAGCAACCATACCCAGTCCACCGGCATTAGGTGTATGTGAATCTGTTCCTACCATCATTCCACCAGGAAAAGCATAGTTCTCCAATACTACCTGATGGATGATACCGGCTCCAGGTTTCCAGAATCCGATACCATATTTTGATGCCACACTCCTAAGAAAAGCATACACTTCCTGATTGACTTCCAAAGCAACCGGCAAATCGACACCAGCTCCCTTATAGGCTTGAATCAAATGGTCACAATGAACTGTAGACGGAACAGCCACCGCATTTTTCCCCGCATTCATGAACTGCAACAGAGCCATCTGCGCCGTTGCATCCTGCATGGCTACCCTGTCTGGCCTGAAATTCACATAATCTTCCCCCCGATGATAATCGGCCAATGACCCTTCATCATACAAATGTGCATATAGCACTTTCTCAGCCAATGTCATGGCCCTACCCAGTTTCTTTCTTGCCGTATCTACCTTCGTAGCATACGACTTGTAGAAACTTCTCAATACATCAATGTCATAAACCATTTTGTATACCTTAAATTTAATACCTCATTTTCATTCTTTAATCTCGTATCAGCTACCCACTGTAGAGAAATATCCGGATTCGCTTTCATCCGGTCCGGCGCAAATATAGAATTTAATTTTACAATATTCAAAAGAATAGTAATAAATCACATATTTTTAAAACACAGTAAACGAATTATGCATAAATATAACACTTTTATCCTACTTTTCATTACATATTGCAAGCACAAACAAGCACCAACTTATCTATCTTTATGCATTCAATAATTCGTAAACTTCGTTACATTTATCCCACACCTGCACAACCAATAACACAAACCGTTATTTTTCCTTATTTCCATCTGTTTTACAAATCCTTTCTGCTAAAAAGTATCTCATTCATAGGGATAATTGCAAAATGTTTGCTATTTTTGTACCCAAATTGAGTTAATATACTAACAAATGAACGTATTAGAACTAAGTGAACAGGAGATTATCAGACGGAACAGTCTGAATGAATTGAGAGCGATGGGCATCGATCCGTACCCTGCTGCTGAGTATGTAACCAATGCATTTTCGACTGATATAAAAGCCGAATTCAAGGACGACGAAGCAGAACCTCGTAAAGTTTCAGTGGCCGGACGTATGATGTCACGTCGTGTAATGGGTAAAGCTTCTTTCATTGAGTTGCAGGACTCTAAAGGTCGTATTCAGGTATACATCACCCGCGATGACATCTGTCCGGATGAAAATAAAGATTTATATAATGTAGTATTCAAACGCCTGTTGGACTTGGGCGACTTCATCGGTATCGAAGGGTTCGTATTCCGTACACAGATGGGTGAAGTGTCTATCCATGCCCAAAAGCTGACAGTTCTTTCAAAACCCCTCAAACCGCTTCCGATTGTAAAATACAAAGACGGAGTGGCATACGATAAATTCGAAGACCCAGAACTCCGTTACCGCCAGCGCTATGTAGATTTGGTAGTAAACGAAGGTGTAAAAGATATCTTCCTGCAACGTGCAACAGTTATCCGGACCATCCGTCGCATTCTGGATGAAGCAGGATACACTGAAGTGGAAACTCCAACCCTACAGAACATTGCAGGCGGTGCCAGTGCCAAACCGTTCATCACCCATTTCAACGCCCTCGATACCGATATGTATATGCGTATCGCTACAGAGCTTTATCTGAAACGGCTCATCGTGGGAGGATTTGAAGGTGTATACGAAATAGGCAAAAACTTCCGAAATGAAGGTATGGACCGCAACCACAATCCAGAGTTCACTTGTATGGAACTGTACGTTCAATATAAAGATTACAACTGGATGATGTCGTTTACTGAAAAGCTGCTCGAAGCGGTCTGCATCGCTGTAAACGGAAAACCAGAACGTGAAATCGACGGAAAAGTCATCAGCTTCAAGGCGCCTTACCGCCGTCTGCCTATTCTGGATGCCATCAAAGAAAAGACCGGCTATGACCTGAACGGTATGGACGAAGCACAAATCCGTGAAGTATGTCAGAAGCTGAATATGGAAATCGATGAAACCATGGGTAAGGGTAAGCTGATTGACGAAATATTCGGCGAATTCTGTGAAGGCAGTTTCATACAGCCAACATTCATCACTGATTATCCGGTTGAAATGTCACCACTGACCAAAATGCATCGTTCTAAACCGGGCTTGACCGAACGTTTCGAACTGATGGTAAACGGTAAAGAATTAGCCAATGCTTATTCAGAGTTGAACGACCCGATTGATCAGGAAGAACGATTCAAGGAACAGATGCGTCTGGCTGATAAAGGGGATGATGAAGCCATGATTATCGATCAGGACTTCCTGCGCGCCCTGCAATACGGTATGCCTCCTACCAGCGGTATCGGTATCGGTATCGACCGTCTGGTCATGCTGATGACTGGCAAAACATTCATTCAGGAAGTATTGTTCTTCCCACAAATGCGTCCGGAAAAAGTTACTCCGAAGGATGCACCGGCCAAATTCATGGAACTGGGTATTCCGGAGGCTTGGGTAGCTGTTATCCAAAAAGCAGGATATAATCTGGTATCAGACATGAAGGAAGTAAACCCGCAGAAACTTCATCAAGATATTTGTGGTATCAACAAGAAATACAAACTGGAACTGACCAATCCAAGTGTAGACGAAGTGGCAGGCTGGATACAGAAAATTTAACCGATACAAGAGACAGAATTAAAAGCAAAAGCGGAATACACCGTGATTCCGCTTTGACTTTTAATTTTCATTCATAGTTGATTCTTATGAAATTACCCGGAAAAATAGCCATCATGGGTGGAGGAAGTTGGGCTACCGCTATCGCCAAGATTATCTTGGGCCAGGCAGAATCAATCAACTGGTATATGCGGCGTGATGACCGGATAGAAGAGTTCAAACGACTCGGACACAATCCGGCCTACCTGACTAGCGTACGCTTTGACATTAAACGTATCAATTTCTCATCGGATATTAATAAGGTAGTACGTGAATCGGATACTCTGATTTTCGTAACTCCTTCTCCTTACCTGAAAACCCACCTGAAAAAGCTAAAGACAAAAATCAAGGATAAGTTCATAGTAACAGCCATCAAAGGTATTGTTCCGGATGAAAATCTCATCGTATCCGATTATTTCCATAAAATGTATGGGGTTCCAGAAGAAAATATCGCAGTACTGGCGGGTCCCTGCCATGCTGAAGAAGTTGCTTTGGAACGTCTGTCGTATCTGACCATTGGCTGCAAAGACATAGAGAAAGCCAAAATGTTTGCCCGACAACTGACCGGTCAATACATCAAGACCTCAGTGAACTCGGATGTAGCAGGCATTGAATATGCATCTGTACTGAAAAATGTATATGCCATTGCGGCCGGTATCTGTAGCGGACTAAAATACGGAGACAATTTCCAAGCAGTACTTGTATCGAACGCCATCCAGGAAATGAACCGTTTCCTGAATACAGTACACCCTGTAGACCGATGTACCAACGACTCGGCTTATTTGGGTGACCTGCTAGTAACCTCGTATTCGAATTTCAGCCGTAACAGGGTATTCGGCACCATGATAGGAAAAGGGTACTCGGTGAAAAGTGCGCAAATAGAAATGGAGATGATAGCTGAAGGATATTATGGTACCAAATGTATCAAAGAACTCAATAAGCATCTTCATGTGAATATGCCGATAGTAGATGCAGTCTACAATATCTTGTATGAACGAATTTCCCCCATGATTGAAATAAAACTATTGACTGATTCATTCCGATAATTAATAATCAGAAACTATCGATTGAATCAGAACAAAGAACAGACATTTGTGTTCACTGAACAGAAGAATAAAAGAATCACTTCCAACCAACAATCGATTCTTCTGTCCCTCTGTCAAAGAAATACATACAGTTTTAATTGTCAATTATTAATTTTTAATTGAATAACATGGAAAATATTAAATTATGCATCGAAAAGACTTTAGATTTCATTTCTAAAGAGAAATTGGCTTCTTACGAATCCAACGTAAAAGCTTGTATGGAAACTCTGGAGAAGGGTACAGGTTTGGGTAATGACTTTTTGGGATGGTTACATTTACCTTCTTCCATTACTCAGGAACACATCGATGATCTGAAAGCTACAGCACAGGTACTACGCGAAAACTGCGATGTGGTAATCGTTGCCGGTATCGGTGGAAGCTACTTGGGTGCACGTGCTGTCATTGAAGCCATGTCAAACAGCTTCCTGTGGCTGCAGGAAAAGAAAGCCGGCCAACCGACCATCATCTTTGCCGGACACAATATCGGTGAAGATTACCTATACGAATTGACAGAATTCCTGAAAGACAAGAAATTCGGTGTAATCAATATTTCCAAATCAGGTACAACTACTGAAACTGCTTTGGCTTTCCGACTCCTGAAAAAACAATGCGAAGAACAACGTGGAAAAGAAATGGCCCGCAAAGTCATTGTAGCCGTAACAGATGCCAAGAAGGGGGCTGCCCGTGTAACAGCAGATAAAGAAGGATATAAATCATTTATAATTCCAGATAATGTAGGAGGACGTTTCTCTGTATTGACTCCGGTAGGTTTGCTGCCAATTGCCGTAGCCGGCATCGACATTGAACAACTGGTAGCAGGAGCTAAGAAAATGGAAGAAGTATGTGCTACAGAAAGCCTGGCAGAAAACCCAGCTGCCTTATATGCCGCTACACGCAATGAACTGTACCGCAGTGGTAAAAAGATTGAAATCCTGGTAAATTTCCAACCGAAACTGCACTATTTCATGGAATGGTGGAAACAGCTGTACGGCGAATCAGAAGGGAAAGACGGCAAAGGTATTTACCCAAGCTCTGTAGACTTCTCTACTGACCTGCATTCTATGGGACAATGGATTCAGCAAGGTGAACGTACTATCTTTGAGACTGTTGTTTCTGTAGAGACTCCAAATCATGAACTTCATGTTCCATCAGATGAAGAAAATCTGGACGGCTTGAACTTCTTAGCAGGCAAACGCGTTGATGAAGTAAATAAAATGGCCGAATTAGGAACACAGTTGGCACACGTAGACGGTGGTGTACCAAACATGCGTGTCAGCGTTCCTGTACTGAACGAATATTATCTGGGTCAGTTAATCTACTTCTTCGAAAAAGCTTGTGGTATCAGCGGCTATCTGCTGGAAGTAAATCCATTTAACCAACCGGGTGTAGAAGCTTATAAAAAGAACATGTTCGCCCTGTTGAACAAACCGGGATATGAAAAAGAATCGGAAGCTATCCAGGCTCGTCTGAAGAAATAAAGAATTTTCATACTGTTTGTAGAAAAACATAAATTTGCAGACAGTTTTCTCTTCATTGTCATTCAGTGTGTATTTTCATGTATAAAATGAAAAAGCACTGAATGACAATCTTTTTTGAATATTAATCCATTACAGATTCAATTAAATATGTTTCAAGAAGCTATCCAACATTATTTAAACACGCATCATCACTCCCATATACATCTGAAAGCAGTCCTGTTCGATATGGACGGAGTACTCTTCGATTCCATGAAGAACCATGCCACAGCATGGCACGAAGCTATGAAACGATACGGCATGCACATGACACGTGAAGAAGCCTATATGCACGAAGGACGGACTGGCGCATCAACCATCAACATTATAAGCTTACGGGAACGAGGACATGAAGCTACAGAAGAAGAAATCAAACAAATGTACCAAACGAAAAGCGAGATTTTCAATAGCCTGCCTGTTGCTGAACCGATGCCCGGAGCTCTGGAAGTACTTCATAAAATCCAACAGAACGGACTTACTCCGATGGTTGTAACTGGCTCTGGACAACATTCTTTATTGGACAAACTGAATCATTCTTATCCGGGAATCTTCAAACAAGAACTGATGGTAACGGCTTTCGATGTAAAATATGGAAAACCCAATCCTGAGCCTTATCTTATGGCACTAAAAAAAGCAAATATCCAAGCCAATGAAGCTATAGTCATCGAAAATGCACCGCTGGGAATACAAGCTGGAGTTGGAGCGGGTATCTTCACCATAGCAGTAAATACAGGCCCTTTATCAGACAAAATACTACTGGATGAAGGTGCCAATTACCTTTTCCCTTCCATGAAAGCATTCAATGAGAATTGGGACAGACTATATATACAATTAAAATAAAAGGACAAAAGGAACAAACTGTTGATTGGAGTTTGTTCCTTTTGTCCTTTTATCAAAGTTTTTTCATTTAAACAGTAAACAGATTGGTACGTCCTAACAGACATGCTCCCACTACATTCGAATCATCTTGAAGTTTAGCCAACAGAATATCCGAATCACGATACATCAGATTCAATGTATATTTACGGATAGCCGCAATTACCGGATGCAGCAGAAAGCCACCTGCCTTTGATAAGTCTCCACCTATTATGACCAACTCCGGATTAAAAATATTAATCAGACAACCGATATGGCGTCCTAACTCGCCTCCGATTTCTTCTACCAGTTCTATCCCCAAGACATCTTCACGGTTAATTGCTGATAGTATATCTGAAATTTCTATTTCTTCAATTTTCTTTTCACGCAAAAGAATAGAACTCTCACCATTGTTCAAGCGTTCAACAAATTTTCTATATAAGGCTGAGCAGGATACTTCCGTTTCAATACAACCTTTCTTGCCACAATGACAAATCTGCTGGTTATCATAACCGAAATTATGGCCGAATTCTCCAGAAAAGCCAGACATACCTCTATACAATTTCCCGTCAATAATGATAGCCATTCCTAATCCCCAACCGGCATTGATGTAAATCAAATTCTTTACATCCTTAAAATTACCGCGCATATATTCACCATAGGCCATCACACGGCTATCATTTTCAATCTCAACCGGCAATCCGATACGTTCTATCAAAAGATCACGCAAAGAAGTATCACCGAATTTAAAGAAACTATAACTGAAACCAGTCTCACTATTCACTCGTCCTGCTAAACTGACACAAACATTCATGATTTTTGAGCGATCCAGCTGATGTCCGTCTACAAATTCATTGATTGCGTTACACAACTGATCTACACAGGCTAATGTATTTTCACGTTGAAAAGGAACTCGCAACACCTGATGTAGCATATTCCCTTGAAAGTCAGACACTCCAATACTATAAAAATCACGGGCTACCTCAACGCCCAAGAAATAAGCCGCATCAGCACATAATCCATAAAGATTAGGATATCGCCCTCCACTCGTTTCCAATTTGCCGTTATCAAGTACGTAACCATCCTCAATCATCTCATCAACAAATTTGGTAACGGTAGGTACACTCAAATCCATGTCTTTCGACAAGTCAGTAATAGTTGCTTTACCATTGCATATCAAATATGTAATGATACGGCACTTTACCATCGCACTCTTTGTACTACCTTTACGTAATTCTTCCAATAAAGCCTGTCCCATACCTAATTTTAAATTTTGCATTAATTGTTACAAATATAATAGTTTTTTTTAAAAACCAAATGGTAAAAAACTTTTTTTTTATTTGCCTTTCTCTTATAATCTTGATATATTTGCAGAAACATATTTCTGTCGCATTTCAAACGTCAAGTATTTACATCAAAAATATTATTAACTAAAATCCGAATTATCATGAGACTAATCATTGAACCTGACTATCAGGCACTCTCTAACTGGGCTGCCAACTATGTAGCAAACAAAATCAACAAAGCTAATCCTACTAAAGAAAAACCATTCGTATTAGGATTACCTACCGGGTCATCACCGCTGGGAATGTATAAGGCTTTGATTGAACTGAACAAGAAAGGTGTAGTTTCTTTCCAGAATGTAGTTACTTTCAACATGGATGAATATGTAGGTCTGCCTGAATCACATCCGGAAAGCTACCACTCATTCATGTTCAACAACTTCTTCAACCACATCGATATCTGCAAGGAAAACATCCATATCTTAAACGGTAATGCAACTGACTTGGAAGCTGAATGCGCCAACTACGAAAAAGAAATTGAAAAATTCGGTGGTATTGATCTGTTCTTGGGAGGCATCGGTCCGGACGGACACATCGCATTCAATGAACCGGGTTCTTCTTTGTCATCACGTACTCGTGTAAAAACTCTGACAACAGATACCATCATCGCCAACTCTCGTTTCTTCGAAAATGATGTAAACAAAGTGCCTAAAACAGCTTTGACTGTAGGTGTAGGTACTGTTCTGTCAGCTAAAGAAGTACTGATTATCTGCAACGGACACAACAAAGCCCGTGCCCTGCAACATGCAGTAGAAGGCGGTATCACACAGATGTGGACTATCAGCGCACTGCAAATGCACCAACACGGTATCATCGTTTGTGACGAAGCAGCTACAGACGAACTGAAAGTAGGTACATACAAGTACTTCAAGGATATTGAAAAAAACAACCTTTAAAAACATTCATCATCTATGAGAACTAACTTAAGCTCTCAGATATCACTGAACAGGGTTTCTCCACGTTACTACCGTCCTGAAAATGCAGTAGAACGTTCAGTATTGACCCGCTGCGAAAAGGTACCTACTGACATCTATGAAACTCCGGACGAAGGTGTACAGCAAATAGCCAATGAAATCGTATCCAAAATCCAGGACCGACAGAAAGAAGGCAAATTCTGTACGATAGCTCTAGGTACAGGAGTTTCTTTACGTCCGCTCTTTACAGAACTGGTACGCCGGCACAAAGATGAAGGAGTAAGTTTCCGCAATGTAGTAGTATTCAATTTGTATGAATTCTATCCATTGACCGACGGACACGAAGGTAGCTTCAGCCACCTGAACAAGCTTTTTCTTTCGCAGATAGATATCGATCCGCAGAATGTATTTACGATCAACGGTAATATTCCACAAGAAGCTGTATTAGAACATTGCCGGTTGTATGAACAACGTATCCAGACATATGGAGGAATCGACATTCTGGTAATGGGAATTGGACGAGAAGGAAATATTGCTATGAACGAACCAGGTTCAAATGCCAATACTACGACTCGACTGATTCTGGTAGACTCTACTTCAAAAGCCGAAGCTGCACGCAACCTCGGTATAGACAACCTGCCTCCCTGCTCCATTACTATGGGTATCCACAATATTCTTCAGGCACGTCGGGTATTTCTGCTTGCATGGGGAGAAGACAAGGCTGATATCATCAGAAATGCTGTAGAAGACAAGGTTACAGACGCATTGCCAGCCTCGTTCCTGCAGCTACATAACAATGCAACTGTCTGCATCGATTTATCGGCCGCTGCCCATCTGACACGTATCCAACGTCCATGGCTGGTAACCAACTGCGAATGGAATGACAAGCTTATCCGTAGCGCAATCGTATGGCTGTGCCCATTGTTGAACAAGCCGATCCTGAAATTGACCAATAAGGATTACAACGAAAATGGATTAAGTGAGCTATTGGCTTTATACGGTTCCGCATACAATGTAAATATCAAAATCTTCAACGATTTACAGCACACTATTACAGGATGGCCAGGCGGTAAACCGAATGCAGACGATACTTATCGTCCGGAACGCGCCAAACCGTTCCCCAAACGAGTCATCATCTTCTCTCCGCATCCGGATGATGATGTTATCTCCATGGGAGGTACACTCCGTCGTCTGGTACAGCAAGGACACGAAGTGCACGTAGCCTACGAAACTTCGGGTAACATTGCCGTAGGAGACGAAGAAGTAACACGTTTCATGCATTTCATCAATGGTTTCAACCAACTCTTTGCAGACAGTAAGGATGAAATCATTGTAAAGAAATACGCTGAAATCAAGGAATTCTTTGCTAACAAAAAAGAGAGCGACCTCGATACACGAGAAATCTTAACCATTAAAGGACTTATCCGACGTGGCGAGGCACGTACTGCCTGTACATACAACAATATTCCATTGAAACGCTGTCATTTTCTGGATTTACCATTCTATGAAACCGGTAAAATAGAAAAGAATCCTATCAGTGAAGCCGATGTAGAAATTGTTCAGAATCTGTTACGCGAAATCCAACCGCATCAGATTTATGTAGCAGGTGACTTGGCAGATCCACACGGAACCCACCGTGTATGTACCGATGCTGTCTTTGCTGCTATTGACGAAGAAAAAAATGCCGGTGCCGAATGGCTGAAGGACTGTCGTATATGGATGTACCGTGGAGCTTGGGCCGAATGGGAAATCGAAAATATTGAAATGGCCGTTCCACTAAGCCCTGAAGAACTGCGAGCTAAACGTAATTCTATTCTGAAGCACCAGTCACAGATGGAAAGTGCACCATTCCTGGGTAATGATGAACGTCTGTTCTGGCAACGCAGTGAAGACCGTAACCGTGGTACCGCATTACTGTACGATCATCTGGGTCTGGCTTGTTACGAAGCTATGGAGGCTTTTGTAGAATATATCCCCATCTGATCAAAAAATGATGGTGTAAATATCTATCCAAGAAAACGCCTTGACGTTTCACCACGAAGCTCAAGGCGTTTTTTTAACTGACTACCCTTCGGAACACAGAAGGCATCGGGAAATAAAAAAGACTTCCACATACCGGAGGGATTTGATGCCTGCTTAAACTTCAACATTCAAATTATAAACGCTATGATTAAACAATTCCTTTGTTGTGCAACACTGATTCTTTCATTGAGCCTGTTCAGCTGCACCTCTGAACACTTTTTGAAAGAAACAGACTATCGCGCAAAAGTAGAAACAGACTTCCAGGCAAAAAAAGACATCCTGAATCAAGGAAATCTATTTGCCATCTTCGATTCACAGTTGACAACCCCAGAACGCGAAGCATTAATGTTTCTGTATGCTTATATGACTCCGGGAGATATTGCAGACTATTCTGGTGAGTTTTATTTGAATAATGTGCGTCAAACTCTACAACTCCGTAAAGAAAGTTCATGGGGAAAAACAATTCCTGATTTGATTTTCCGCCATTTTGTTTTGCCTATCCGTGTAAACAACGAAAATTTAGATAATGCACGTGAAGTATTCAGTAAAGAATTATGGCCAAGAGTGAAAGACCTGTCTATGCTCGATGCCGTATTGGAAGTAAACCATTGGTGTCATGAAAAAGTAGTATATCAACCTACTGATATCCGAACCAGCGCTCCTATGTCTACCGTAAAAACCGCCTATGGCCGTTGTGGTGAAGAATCTACTTTCTTGGTAGCTGCCCTGCGTTCTGTAGGTATCCCGGCACGACAAGTCTATACTCCACGTTGGGCACATACCGACGACAATCATGCTTGGGTAGAAGCTTGGGTAGACGGCCAATGGCATTTCTTGGGTGCATGCGAACCGGAACCTGTATTGGATTTAGGATGGTTCAACGCACCAGCCAGCCGTGGTATGCTGATGCACACCAAAGTATTTGGAGCTTATGACGGACCGGAAGATGTTATGCAGAAGACTGCTAATTTTACAGAAATAAATATCATCGACAACTATGCAACCAGTGCTAAAGTTGATGTAACTGTAGTAGACAGTAAACAGCAACCTGTAAACGGTGCCAATGTAGAATTCAAAGTATATAATTATGCTGAATATTATACTGTAGCCAAGAAAAAATGTGACGAAGGTGGACACACTTCCTTATCTGCCGGACTGGGAGATATGCTGATTTTTGCCTCCGCTAACGGACAGTATGGCATACAGAAAGTGTCATTCGGAAAAGACAAGAGCGTAGTAGTAGTGATGGACAAAACTGAAGGTACTCCAGTTGACATGACCTTTGACATTGTTCCCCCGGCAGAAAATGCCAAAATTCCGACTGTTACCCCTGAACAACGTCAGGCAAATTCTATCCGCATGGCACAGGAAGATTCTATCCGTCATGCTTACGAGGCTACTTTCCCTACCGAAGCTTCATTAAAGACATTTGCAGATCAATTCAAAGAACAGTCTGCAGAAGTCATCAGTTTCATGTTGAAATCAAGGGGAAATCACCAAGATATCCAAACCTTCCTGAAAAATGCATTGGCAAAGAACATGGGCGAAAGAGCTTTGGCATTATTGGGTACATTGTCTGACAAAGATTTGCGAGATACACCATGCAGTGTACTGGAAGATCATTTATACCAGACCAGCGACTCAGCCAGTGTAACCGAAGTACTTGCGCCACGTATTGAGAATGAATTACTGACACCCTACCGCTCCTACCTGCAGCAAGCAATTCCAACCGATTTACAAGCCAAATTCAAACAGAATCCACAAGAACTGGTCAACTGGTGTAAAGATAGCCTGATTATTCGCAATGATCTGAACACCATGTCAACAGTAACATCTCCGATAGGAGTATGGAAAGCTCGCATTACCGATACCAAATCACGTGAAATCTTCTTTGTAGCAGTAGCACGAAGTATGGAAATCGCTGCGTGGAAAGACGCTGTAACCGGAAATATCTATTACCGTATCGGCGAAGAAAAACCTGTTCATGTAGACTTTGACAACGCCACTGTAAAGCATACAGCAGAGGGGATGTTAAAGATGAACTATAAGCCGATAACCCGTCTGGCCAATCCGAAATACTATGTACATTTCAGTATCTCTAAATTCGATAACGGTAGCTTCCGTTTGCTGAACTATCCGGAAGACGCTACTTGGGAATCACTGTTCAAGCAAGGGACCAACATGGAAGCCGGCTATTATCT
>URWP01000016.1 GCA_900551645.1 uncultured Bacteroides sp. | reverse complement strand
TAGCTGTGCCTGAAGTGGATGCAACTAAAAGTGTACAGCAAACTTCTACTTGTACAGGTATTGTGAAAGATGCAACCGGAGAAACGGTTATCGGTGCATCAGTTGTAGTAAAAGGGACCACTAATGGTACAATTACCGGATTGGATGGTGATTTCTCTTTGTCAGGTGTTAAGAAGGGGGATGTTATTCAGATTTCTTTCGTGGGTTACCAAACTATGGAGGTTACTTTTGATGGCCAACCTATCAATGTGACTTTACAGGATGATACACAGAAGTTGGAAGAAGTCGTTGTAACAGCTTTGGGTATCAAGAAGGATGCTAAGAAGTTGGGTTATGCAGTAAGTACCGTTTCGTCAGACGATTTGACCCGAACAGGTGGTTCCACACTTGCCAGCGGACTTTATGGTAAGGCTACAGGTGTTCGTATTCAGTCGGCTCCGGGTGGAGGTACTTCTTCTGTATCAATTTCTGTACGTGGTCTTTCTTCTATTACAGGTAATACACAGCCGTTGATCATTATGGATGGTGTGCCTATCCATAACGGTAATGCAAACAACAGTGATTATTGGGGAAGCCAGCGTATCGAATCCAACGGTATTGTAGATATCAACCCGGAGGATATTGAAAATATCTCCATCTTGAAGGGTGCGGCCGCTTCTGCATTGTATGGTTCTGAAGCTGCCAACGGCGTTGTGATGATTACGACCAAGAAAGGAAAGAAAGGTTCCGGTACACAGGTTGATTTCAGCGCGAATGTAAGTTTTGATAAAGTAGCTTATATGCCTGAAATTCAGAAGGAATACGGTCCTGGTTATGATAACTGGGGTATTGGTAGTAATTCAGACTCGCAGGCTTTGACCGGTTTCCGTACAACTATGGTTGACTTGAACGGTAATCCTATTACGACTCCAAACCGTGAAACGTATTATTCTTGGGGCGCTAAGTATGATGCTAATAAGACAGTGACTTATTTCGATGGCAAGCAGCGTGCGTTTACACCGATTGACCACAACCAGTGGGCTGATGTCTTCCGTACAGGTATCAATCAGACATATAATCTTTCGTTGACCAACAGTACGGAACGTAACAATGTTCGCTTCTCATATACTTATAATAATGTAGAAGCTATGCAGTATAATTCAAACAACCACAAGCATAACTTTAATTTGAACGGTACATTTGATGTTACTAAGAATATCAAATTGAATTATACAGCTACATATACTAACCAGTACATTAAGAACCGTGCTTACCGTATCAGCCGTTTGACAAATAACTACTCTGGTATGTTCGGTGGATTTACAGATGTTGCTTACATTCGTGATCATACTGTGACTAGTTTGGGTTATTTGAATAGTATTGCTGCTGTGAATAGTGGTACTGCTAATACGATGACTCCAGATGAACAGTTCTTGTATACTCCGATGGGTTCTACTTCATTGATGAGTGAATATTTCTGGAACATTTTCGGTAAGACTCAGGAAGAAGATCACCAGCGTTTCATTGGTTCTGTAAACCCGACTTGGACTATTATTCCTGGATTGACCTTGAGCGGTCGTATCGCTACGGACTTGACAATTGATAAGATTGAAAATAAGAACAGTGCAGAAAATGCTCAGGTTTTCTCTACCAATGGTCAGTATACTGACTCTTACGGTTTGACTAATAGTCAATATTCCATTGTCTACGGTGATATTATGTTGATGTTCGATAAGACATTCGGTGAGAAACACAATATTACAGCCAACTTGGGTTGGAATGCACGTCAGGAAACTTACTATGAATCAAGTGTCAGCACCAGTTTAGGTTTGACTCAGGAGAACTGGTTTGATTTGAATGCTTCTGTAGGTACCAAGAATGCTAGCATGGATAGAATCAGTCTGCTTAAGACCGGTGGTTTCTTGACAGCAAGTTATGGATATGATGGTTGGGGATTTGTAGAAGGTTCAATCCGTCAGGAAAAGACTTCTACTTTGAAACATGGAAATAACTCATTCTGGTATCCATCTGCAAGTTTGAGTATCCTTTATACAGAACTGTTGAAAGATAAGAATCCGAGCTGGTGGAACTACGGTAAAATCCGTTTTTCTTATGGTATCGTAGGTAATGCTCCTGAAGTTTACTTGGCAAATATGGTTTATAACCAAGCCTCTTTGACACGGTCAACTGTTTATACATACAACTATGTACCTACAGCTATCGGTAATGAAAACATCAAGCCGGAAACTAAGCATGAATTTGAAGTCGGTATTGAAAATAAGTTCTTCAATAACCGTTTGGGTATGGAATTTAACTTCTATTACAATGATATCAAAGACCAGATTCTTTCTACTACCAGTGCGGCTTCTATGGGTGCGCAGAGTATGTTGATGAATGTCGGTGAGTTGTCCAATAAAGGTGTTGAATTAAATGTATATGGTACACCGTTTGAAAATAAAGACTGGAGATGGGATTTGCGTGCTAACGTGGCCTGGAACAAGAATACCGTGAAGGAATTGGCCGATGGTCTGGACGTTTTGAAACATTTTGGAACCGATGGAGATGCTGCAGTACTTGAATCACACGTCGGTGAATCTATGGGTGACTGGTATACCTATACTTGGAAAACCGATGATAAAGGTAATTATATTGTAGGTAGCAACGGTCTTTACATTGCTGATAAGACAGAACGTCACAAAGTGGGTAATGCCATGCCTAAGTTCACTGGAGGTTTTGGTACTAGCTTGAGTTACAAGAACTTTACGTTGGATATGTCATTTGATTTCCGTATCGGTGGTGATGTATTGAACTTACCGTGGCAGTATATGATGGATGCTGGTAACATTACTGATGCAGTGGGTGTACGTGACTATTCTACAGGCGGTGTATTCTATTACAGTGATACAGAAGATGTTTCAGATAAGGCTTCTATCCATGTATTGAGCGCAGCTGAAGCAGCTCAGGTTGCAGCTACTTATAAGCGTGGTGATAAATATAACGGTCATTATCTGTGGGACAACGGTTTGATTCTTCCGGGTGTAAAAGAAGATGGCACTCCGAATGATATCGTAGTTACTCAGTTTGAAGCTAATGACAATATGTATGGTTGGGGTACAGGCGCCAGCCAGTCTTATGCGGATGCAATTCAGAAGAATACTTATGTAAAATGTCGTGAAATCAGTTTGGCTTATACTTTGCCAACTTCTATAACTAAGAAATTTGCCTGCAACAGACTGACAATTTCTGGATTTGTTCGTAACCCGTTCTATATCTATCGTACATTGAAGTTGTTCGATTCAGAAACATCTGATGCAACGAACTGGATTTACCAAGCTCAGGTAGGTGGTTCTACTGCTAGTGCCCGTACATTTGGTTTCTCACTCCGTGCTAGTTTCTAATTTCTATTTATCGCAATCAATTAAAAAGAAAATTTATGAAAAAGATATTTTCATTGTTTTTTGTGGGAATGGCCATGCTATCAGTTACGTCATGTTCTGATGCAGATTATGATGATAAATACGTAGACCCTTCCACGACAACAACTGTAGGTGTACCACAAGTGTTCACCGGTGTAATGTATAAAGGTAATGCTTGGATGAACCTTCAATATTACCGCTATTATACACAGTCTACTACATCAGGTACTTTTTCCGGTGTAATCGGGGATAGTAATAACAGAGGTCGTTTTATGGGTGCTACGGAAGGTTATTTCAATACCCGTTGGAAAGATTTCTACGATATGGTAACTCAATATCGTCTGTTGGAACATACTTATGAAAATCTGGCTGAAGAAGAAAAACCGGCAAATCTGGTATTTGTTTATTTGGCTCGTACTTTGGTAGAAGCACAGCTTCATGAGATGTTGTCTCTGTTCGGAGATGTTCCTTTTAACGGAGCAGGTACTTTGTGGATGGATGGCCAGTATGATGCGGCAAAGCAAAAATGTGTTTATGATGACGATGTTGAACTCTATAAACAGATTTTGACTGATTTAAAAGAAGTGGGTGATTACTTTGCGAGTGGTAATGTTAATGCAGCAGGTCTTAATACTTTGGCCCGTCAGGATTTTTCAACAGCAGCAGGAGATCCGATTCTTTGGCAGAAATACGTAAACTCTTTGCGTTTGCGTATTGCACTTCATTTGGCAACAGCTGGTGATTGTACAACTGAAGCACACAATGCAATTGCTGAAATTCTGAATAATCCGACCAAATATCCTTTGATTGAAGAAAATTCAGAGAATATGGGTGTTACTGCGGATACACAGACTGATACTTTTAACTTTGGTAAGAGTTTGTCGCAGGCACTTCATACGGGTGACTATGGAGCTGGTTCTCAGACTATGTTGACTGCTATGAATGTACCGGCAAACGGTATTCCTGATGCTAATACCGACCCACGTCTACAGGCCATGTATGATTGTAATCCTGACGGTGAGTACATCGCTTTTGATATTAACATGACAAATGCTGAAATCACTAACTTGAGTGATCAGAAGAGACAGGAATATATTAAGAGAGGTATATCTTCTGCTAATTATTACTGTAAGATTGACTCTCAGGCTGTAGCTGGTTGGGATACTTACCAAGGTAATGAGAACATTATGAGTCTGTGGATTAATGCTGCAGAAGTAAGTCTGAGTAAAGCCGAAGCTTACCTGATGGGTTATGGTGTAGCTCAAAATGAAGCTACTGCTAAATCTAACTTCGTGAAAGGTGTTACACAGTCTGTTGAGTATTATTGGGATATGAAGGAAAACAGTACACTTTATAAGGAAGGAAACGACAGCTATAATGGTTTCCGTACATTGGTGAAACCGACAGATGCTGAAATTGCTGCTTATATTGAGAATATCTGGAAGCCGACTCAAGAGGTTGTTTGTACCCAGTTATGGATTAATTTCAGCTTTATGAATGAGTTGGAAGCTTGGAATGTTGTACGTCGTACAGGTTATCCGGAAGTTTCATTTGCTACCGATAATCAGGTTTCTAACTATCCGACTCCCCCGAATCGTTTGCCTTATCCAAGTGACGAGTTGAGTTATAATAGTGAAAACTGTCAGGCTGCTATTTCTAAGAATTACGATGAATCTACTGGTTATTATACTAATTTGTTCTGGTCTAAGAAGACATATTATAAATTGGTTAAGTGATAATTTTTAATCAGTAAATTGTATAGACAACTCCGGTAACTTCTTTGTGCCGGAGTTGTTTGTTATAAAGCTAAAGGATAATTTCATATTAGCTTGATACTAAAGTTAATGAAACTTTATTTTGATTTGTTTTTACAGAAAATATATTAGAGTGTTCGGTGATTTGGAATTATAGCTTTTACAGCCTTTGGGGGCTAATAAAATTAAACTCTTGTAAATTGATAGGATTTTGAAATATATTTAGTTTGTTTTATCAAAACATTTATCTTTGTACAAAATCTATAGAATGGTAAAAATAGTTCAGCTATGAAAAAAATACAGCTAGGTATCTGGGGACTTATGGGGGTGTTAGGTATATCTCCAGGGTTCTTACATGCTCAATCCTTGATTGAAACTGTAGAAATTCCTGCGGGTACTTTCTATATGGGCAGTATCGGTGAAGGGGAGGATTTCGACGAGGCACCGGTACATCGGGTTACTATTTCACAGGCCTTCAGGATGGGAAAGACAGAAGTAACCAATGCGCAGTTTGAACTGTTCCGCCCGGAACACCGTGCATTGCGGGGAAAGGATGGTATTTCTACGGGAGACGATGAGGCGGTAGTGAATGTAACCTATCAGGATGCCGTTGATTTTTGTAACTGGCTAAGTAAAAAAGAGGGGAAAACTTATCGTTTACCTACCGAAGCAGAATGGGAATACGCTTGTAGGGCAGGTACCTATACCGATTATTATACAGGAGATTATTTGCCGGAGCCTATGTGCCGGAATCAGGTGATTGCCCGAAACTATAAACCAGTTTCCCTGAAGGTAGGACAGACTACGCCGAACGCTTTCGGACTTTATGATATGCATGGCAATGTAGAAGAATGGTGTCTGGACTGGTATGCACCTTATACAGCCGATAATCAGACAGACCCGAAAGGGCCAGATACCGGCATGTATCGTGTAACTCGTGGCGGAAGTCATCATACGCCTGTCCAGTATCTGCGGAGTGCGAACCGTATGGCCATGCTTCCGGAGGATAAACATTCACTGACTGGTTTCCGGGTTGTTCAGTCTGAACTTTCTTTCCCGGTTAAGGACCGAAAAGGTTTTTTCCGTGAACCGATTCCTTTTGTCATTGAACCGGTGCTTCCTGATGTTCCTTTTTATCGGCATAACCATCAACCTTCCATTACTTGGTGTGATAACGGCGATTTGTTGGCAATATGGTTTTCGGCCAATCAGGAAAACGGCCGTGGAATGGTGGTGTTGCAATCCCGCCTGAAAGCCGGAGCGTCAGCTTGGGAACCTGCTACTTTATTTTTTAAGGTTCCAGACCGAAACATGACCGGAAGTTCCGTTTTTAATGACAGCCAAGGTACTTTGTATCATTTCAATGGGGTAGAAGCCGCCGGTGACTGGCAAAATCTGATGGTTGTGATGCGGACTAGTCGTGATAACGGATATACGTGGACGGCTCCTCGGATTATAGCCCCTGAGCATACCAAACGACATCAGGTTATTTCAGGAACTATCCGTACATCGAAAGGTTGGATAGTACAGGCCTGTGATGCCGGACCGGAAGGAAATGATGGTGCAGCTGTACTGGTGAGTAAAGACGGCGGACAGACATGGGTTGACCCATGGGATGGAACTCCAAAACCGGAATTTGCTGAAGGAATGACAGGAAGTACCATTGCCGGTATACATGCCGGAGTGGTAGAACTGAAGGATGGGCGTTGGATGGCGCTGGGACGTGGCAATACGATTGTTTCTGCAGATGGTACCAGGCACATGCCGATGAGTATTTCTTCGGATGGGGGAAAGACTTGGACCTACTCGGCTTCTCCTTTTCCACCGATAGACGGTGGACAGCGCTTGGTCTTGTTGCGTTTGCGGGAAGGACCTATCCTGTTGGTCTCATTTACTGATCATCCGCAACGTACACCTGAAAGGGATAAGGGAATGTTGTTTCAGCGTGCTGACGGAACTACTTTCCGGGGATATGGACTTTATGCGGCAATTTCGTATGATGAAGGAAAGACCTGGCCGGTCAGAAAGCTTTTAACTGATGGAAAATATCGTTTCTTGAACGGGGGAGCCTGGACGGGAAACTTCGAAATGGATGCCACACACGCAGAACCGCGTGGTTATATGGCAGGTGTACAGTCACCTGATTCTACTATACATATTGTCAGTAGCCGATTACATTATCAGTTTGATTTGACTTGGTTGGAACAGAAACCAGAATAATAATACTATAAAAAACAGGAATATGAGAAAGTTTAAACAATTTGCGGCCTGCCTGATGGGGCTGGCTTTATCAATGGGTGTTTATGCCCAAGAAGATGCAAACAGTTTTGTGCATGAGCAATCTGACGGTTATGAATGGCCGACGGATACTGCAGTGCTTAAAAAGCTGGATCAGTGGCAGGACTTAAAGTTCGGTGTATTATTCCATTGGGGATTATATTCCGTTCCAGGTATCTGTGAATCATGGCCTCTGTGTTCGGAAGACTGGATTACTCGTCCGATAGATTCGTATTACGATTACAAACGTTGGTACTGGGGATTCAGTGAAAAATTCAATCCGACTGGTTTCAATCCGAATCAATGGGCTGATATCATGCAGGCTGCCGGTATGAAATATATGATTTTCACAACAAAACATCACGATGGTTTCTGTATGTTTGATTCCAAGTATACGGATTTTTCCATTGCTAAAGGACCTTTTGCCAATAACCCGAAAAAAGATGTAGCTCGTTACGTGTTCGACGCATTCCGTAAGAAGGAGTTCATGATAGGATGTTATTTTTCGAAACCTGACTGGCATTGTAAATGGTTCTGGAATCCGTATTATGATACGGCCGGTCGTATGCAGAACTATAAACGGGAACGGCATCCGGACTGGTGGAAGAACTATCAGGACTTTACTTACAATCAGTTGATGGAATTGACTTCCAATTATGGAAAATTTGATATCCTTTGGTTGGATGGTGGTTGGGTAACCGGTGACGAAGTAAGACTGGATGAAGTATTAGCTCATGCGCGTTCCAATGGTCATGAAGGACTTATCTCGGTAGACCGTACCATCAAAGGTAAGAATGAGAATTATCAGACTCCGGAACGGAGTATCCCGGAAAAGCAGTTGGATCATCCGTGGGAAAGTTGTATCACTTTGTCTCATAGTTGGGGATGGGTACCCGATGTCAAGTTTAAGTCTCCGAATGAAGTGCTTGCCTTATTGGCCGAGATTACAGCAAAAGGAGGATGTTTGTTGCTGGGAGTAGGCCCGACTCCTCAAGGGTTGATTCAACCGGAAGTGGAGACATGTTTGCGTCAGGTTGGTAAATGGCTGAATAAGAATGGACAGGCTATTTATAGTACTCGTATTACTCCTGTTTATAATGATGGAAATGTTTGGTTCACAGCCGATAAAGACGGCAAGACCCTTTATGCCATCTATACCGTGAAAGATGGTGAGGAACTGCCCACTGCCATTGAATGGGAAGGAAATATCCCGACCGGTACCTTGAAACTGTTGAACAAGAATGTATCGGTACGTTACCAGTGTGACGGTAATAAAGTAAAAGTCATACTCCCGAAAGGATTGGCTAATGAACCGTTGGCTTTCCGTTTTACAGTTAAGAAATAATCTAATAACCGCTATATTATGAAAGGTATCAAACAATTGATTTTGTCTTGTATGCTGGGAGTAGGGACTTTAACCCCTATGCAAGCCCAACAGGTACAGGGATTTGTTCATGAACAGTCGAAAGCAACCGATTATGTCTGGCCTACCGACCAGCAGGTATTGGATAAACTGGATAAATGGCAGGATCAGAAATTCGGTGTATTGTTTCATTGGGGATTATACTCCGTTCCGGGTATCGTGGAATCCTGGTCAATCTGTTCGGAAGATGAGGATTGGATTCCGAGAGATACAACCATGACTTATGAGGAGTACAAAAAATGGTATTTCGGTCTGATTGACAAATTCAATCCGGTGAACTTCAATCCGGAACAATGGGCTGATGTCATGCAGGATGCCGGTATGAAATACATGATTTTCACCACGAAACATCACGATGGTTTCTGTATGTTCGATTCAAAATATACAGATTTCTCTATTGCTAACGGGGCCTTTAAAGATAATCCACGCAAAAATGTGGCTTATCATGTATTTGATGCTTTCCGTAAGAAAGGGTTTATGATGGGGTGTTATTTTTCAAAACCAGACTGGCACTGTGAGTGGTTTTGGAATCCGTATTATGCTACTCCGAACCGTCGGCAGAACTATAAAATAGAACAGCATCCGGACTGGTGGAAAAATTATCAGCAGTTTACTGAAAATCAGTTGAACGAACTGATGACCGATTATGGAAGTTTTGATATTCTGTGGCTTGACGGAGGTTGGGTGACCGGTGATGATGTGAATCTGGACCGTGTGCTGGAAAAAGCCCGTCAGACTCATCCGGGATTGATTTCGGTAGACCGCAGCATCCGCGGAAAGAATGAAAATTATCAGACTCCGGAACGTGGAATACCGGAAACTCAGCTGAATTATCCGTGGGAAAGCTGTATTACCTTAAGTAATGACTGGGGATGGGTACCGAATGCTCCGTATAAATCTCCGGAAAAGGTGATTGCTACACTGACCGAAATTGTGGCTAAGGGTGGTTGTTTGTTGTTAGGCGTAGGACCTACTCCTGACGGAATTATCGAACAACCGGTGGTAGAACGTCTGCACAAGGTAGGAGAATGGTTGCGGAAGAATGGGGAAGCCATTTACAATACTCGTACTACTCCCGTCTATAACGATGGAAAGACTTGGTTTACTGCTAATAAAGATGGAAAGACTTTATATGCCATTTATACGCCGGCCGATGGAGAAAAGTTGCCGGAAACCATCACTTGGACAGGTAACCTGCCGAAAGGTAAAATGGTATTGTTGGCTAATGGCAAGAAAGTGAAATATCGTATAGAAGGAGAAAAGGTAACGGTTACACTTCCAAAAGGTTTGGCCGACGCTCCTTTAGCTTTCCGTTTTGAATTGAAAAACAAATAATCATCTGCTTTATGAAAAAACATACTTTATTTGTAGTGGCCGCTTGTTGGACATTGGGTTTTGCTTCCATCCATGCACAGCAACCTTTGTACAAGCAGGCAGATGCGCCCATTGAGGAGCGCGTAAAGGATTTGGTAGGACGTATGACTTTGGAGGAAAAGGTCGGTCAGATATGTTGTCCGCTCGGTTGGGAAATGTATACTAAAACCGGAAAGAACAGTGTGACCATATCCGAGAAATATAAACAGCAGATGGATAAGGCACCTATCGGCTCTTATTGGGCTGTATTGCGTGCTGACCCTTGGACACAAAAAACACTGGAAACCGGATTGAATCCTGAACTGGCAGCAAAGGCTTTGAATGCCATGCAGAAATATGCGGTCGAGAATACTCGTCTGGGTATCCCGGTACTTTTTGCAGAAGAATGTCCGCATGGTCACATGGCTATCGGTGCTACTACTTTTCCTACTTCTATCGGACAGGCTTCAACATGGAATGAAGATCTGATTCGTCGGATGGGTGAAGTCATCGGCCTGGAAGCCCGTTTGCAAGGAGCGAACGTGGGCTATGGACCGGTTTTGGATATTGCTTGTGAACCGAGATGGTCTCGTGTAGAAGAGACTTTCGGTGAAGATCCTTATCTGACAGGGATTCTGGGAACTGCTTTTGTTCAGGGAATGCAGGGTACAGATGCCAAAGACGGGCGTCATGTTTATGCTACTTTGAAACATATGGCTGCTTACGGTGTCCCTAGAGGTGGACATAACGGTAATCCGGCCGATATCAGTCTGCGTGCTTTATTGGATGAATATCTTCCTGGATTCCAGCGTGCTGTTGAAGTAGGAAAGGCGGCTACGGTAATGACTTCTTATAATTCGATTGACGGTGTGCCTTGTACCGGAAATCCTTATCTGCTGGATACTGTTTTGCGTAAACGCTGGGGGTTTGACGGATTTGTATATTCGGATTTAGTAAGTATTGATGGTATTGCTGGTACACACCATGTAGCAGCTACTGTAGAAGATGCTGCTATTCAGGCTATCGAAGCTGGTACGGATATGGACTTGGGAGCCAGCGCTTATAGTAAATTGGTTGAGGCTGTGAAGAACGGTAAGGTGAAAGAATCTTATATAGATCGTGCCGTTTCGAATGTTTTGCGTCTGAAGTTTAAGATGGGCTTGTTTGAAAATCCATATGTCTCTCCGGAGCAGGCCAAGATGATTGTAAACTCAGAAGAACATAAGCAGGTAGCTCGTGAGGTTGCTCGAGAAGGAACAGTGCTACTGAAGAATACAGGAGTACTTCCGTTGAGTAAAGAATTGAAAAGTGTAGCGGTTATCGGGCCGAATGCAGATGTTATCTATAATTATTTGGGCGATTATACAGCTCCTCAGGAGCGTTCCAAAGTAGTGACTCTGCTTGATGCAATGCGTGAACGCTTACCGAATGCTACGGTCTACTATGAAAAAGGTTGTGCTATCCGTGATACTACAACCAGTGATATTCAGGCTGCCGTAGAAGCTGCCAGAAAAGCAGATGTGGTGGTGGTAGCTGTAGGAGGATCCAGTGCCCGGGATTTCAAAACGAAATACATTGAAACAGGTGCAGCTACTGTTTCTTCTGACGGGAACGAAGTGGTTTCAGATATGGAATGTGGAGAAGGTTTCGACCGTTCAACCTTGAACCTTTTAGGTGACCAGGAAAAACTGATCAAGGCTTTGGCTGCTACTGGTAAACCGTTGGTGATTGTTTATATTGCCGGTCGTCCATTATTGATGAATCTGGCTTCCGAAGTCGGCGATGCTTTGTTGATGGCCTGGTATCCTGGGGAACAGGGTGGTAATGGTATTGCAGATGTGTTGTTTGGTGACTATAATCCAAGTGGCCGTTTGCCGATGTCTGTTCCACGCAATGTTGGTCAGCTTCCGATTCATTATTCACAGGGAGTTCAGCGTGATTACATGGATGGTCCGGGTACTCCGTTGTATGCGTTCGGTTATGGATTAAGCTATACTACTTTTGCTTATAGTAATCTGAAGCTGGTTCCGGGTGATGGTAAAGACGTTCTTCAGAAAGTTACTTGTACAATTACGAACACGGGTAATCGAGATGGCGCGGAAATAGCCCAATTGTATATCAACGATGAAGTAAGTTCAGTCGTAACTCCTCCTATTCGTCTGAAGGGTTTTCAGCGGATAGAATTAAAGAAAGGTGAAAGTCGCGAAGTTACGTTCGAACTGACAGCAAAAGATTTGTCTATTTATGACCGGAACATGAATTTTGTTGTGGAGCCAGGCAAATTTAATGTCATGGTAGGGTCAGCTTCTGATAATCTCCCATTGAAGGGAAGTTTTGAAATCAAATAATAATAAGTTAGCTGAACTTATATTTAAGAAGGCCGATATCTTGATGTTGTTTTTAAGATATCGGCCTTTTTCTGTGTCTATAATGTAAGGTGTTAATTTTTTATGAGTGATTTTATTAGAAAATAAATAAAATAATGCATGTAAATCAAAAAAAAGTGTACCTTTGTTGTTGATAAAGACAAAAAACGGTAAAAAATTGCATTTTTAATATAAAAGCGGGAAAATGTTAAACCTCTTTTAAAGTATGAATTGAATTCCGCTTTTAGACTGAATCTCTAACTTAAAATATCAAACTATGTTAAAACGAATCAAATCAGTCAGCATGTTGTTGGCTCTGGCAGGCGTCTCTTCTACAGGAGCAGCGTATGCGGTAGCTGTACCTGAGGTTGATGCAACCAGAGGTATGCAACAACAGTCAACTTGTACAGGTGTTGTAAAGGATGCTACAGGTGAAACTGTTATCGGTGCTTCGGTTGTAGTGAAAGGTACTACCAATGGTACAATCACGGGCTTGGATGGTGATTTCTCTTTGTCAGGTGTAAAGAAGGGAGATATTATTCAAATTTCTTTTGTGGGATACAAAACACAGGAAATTGCTTGGAATGGTTCACCTATTAATATCACTTTGCAAGATGATTCACAGGCTTTGGAAGAAGTCGTTGTTGTTGGTTATGGTACTCAGAAGAAGGTTAACTTGACTGGTGCTGTTGCCATGACCGAAGGAGACATGTTGGAAGACCGACCTATTGCTAACTTGGCACAAGGTCTGCAAGGTGCTATTCCTAACTTAAACATTACAATGCCGAGTGGTAACCCGAATGCAACGGCAACTTTTAACGTGCGTGGTATCACTTCTTTGAATGGTGGTTCTGCATTGATTTTGGTCGATGGAGTAGAAACTAATGATATTTCTTTGTTGAATCCTCAAGATATTGAAAGTGTTTCGGTGTTAAAGGATGCTTCATCAGCTGCGGTTTATGGTGCTCGTGCTGCGTTTGGTGTGGTTCTTATCACAACTAAGAAAGGTAGTAAAGGCCAGAAAGTGACCATAAATTATAACAATAACTTCTCATGGTCTGCTCCGTCACGTCTACCGGATGGTATTTCTTCTGATAAGTGGATTGATGCTGTTCAGTTGGCTAATACGAATACGAATGGTAGTGGATACTTCAGTCAAGCTTTGGTGGATGCCGTTCATGCATATTGTCAGGACCCGAGCCGTCCTTCAGCATTCTTGGATGAAACAGGAGAATTTACAGCCAAGGGACAATGGGCTTATGCTGGAAATACCGATTGGTTTGATGAATTCTACAAGAGTGCTGCATTTATGCAACAGCATAATGCCAGTATCCAGGGAGGTACTGAGAAGAATACTTATTATGGTTCTATCGGTTATAAAGGTCAGGACGGTTTGTTAGCATTTGGTACAGATACTTATAAACGTATCAACATGTCGTTCAACTTCACGACTCAGGTGACAGATTGGTTGGAAATCGGTTTCCGTGCTAAATATAATCGTAGTGAATCAGATGAACCTAATACACAGGCTTATATGGGTAGTTCACCGTATTATGAAGTGTATCGTTCATTCCCATTTATTCCTATCTATTTACCGGATGGTGAACATTTTGCGGCTATGGAAGGTAGTAATTTTAACTACAACTATGCTGGTATCTTGGCAGAAGCAGGCCGTATTACCAATAATTACGATGATATCTGGTATACCGGTTCGTTCAACCTCACTCCGATAAAAGGTCTTTCTATCAAAGGAGATTATACAGGTAACCGTTTTTTCCGTACACAGCGTGAACATTTAAAAACGATTTATCAGTTGAATCCGGATGGTTCTCAGACAGCTAAGATGCCTACTAATAAGGCAGGATTGCGGAAGTATGATGATACTTACGAAGCCTTGAACGTTTGGGCTGAATACAAAGCTCAGATAAAGGATCACTCATTCTCAGTAATGGCCGGTTATAACCAGGAACGTAAGAATACCAGCAATATGTACGGTGTAGCTGCCAATCTGTATATGAATGATTTCCCAATCATCGATATGGCTAAAGATAAGGAAACTTTGAGTGAGGCAGCTACTGTTTGGGCTGTTCAAGGTGCATTCTTCCGTTTGAATTATGATTATAAAGGCAAATATCTGGTAGAGTTGAATGGACGTTATGACGGTTCTTCCAAATATGCATCGGGTAGTCAGTGGGGATTCTTCCCATCAGCATCATTAGGATGGAGACTTTCTGAAGAGAAATTCTTTGATCCTGCACGTGATTTGTTCCAGAATGTGAAAATTCGTGCTTCAATCGGTTCGTTAGGTAATCAGGTAACTAATGGTAACTTCGATTATATTGGAACAGTTGGTAGTGAAAACTTGAACTATATCCTGTCGGGTGGTATACCTACAGGTATTACACCGGCTACATTGGCCTACAATAATGTAACATGGGAAAAAGTTACAACAGCCAACTTCGGTCTTGATTTAGGTTTGTTGAATAACCGTTTGACTGCATCTTTCGATTACTATGTACGTTATACAACTGATATGGTTGTGTCAAAAGCTTATCCTAATACAATGGGTACAAGTGGTGGTAAGGAGAATTTGGCCAGTATGCGTACCAATGGATGGGAGTTGACAATCAATTGGAATGATCAGATTGCCGATGTTGCCGGTAGTCCATTGAAGTATAATGTTGGAATCGGTCTTTCAGATAGTTATTCTACTATTACTAAATATGATAATCCGACAGGAACTTTGAATGATTTGTATGAGGGCAAGCGTCTGGGTGAAATCTGGGGATATACTACAGATGGTTTCATTATGACAGAGGCTGAGGCCGCAGAACAGGCTAAACGTCAGGCTTATATTTCAAATACTTGGATTCCGGGTGATATCCGTTATGCTGACCTGAATGGTGATGGTGTTGTAAATAAAGGTGATAGCAATAAGGGACCTATCAATACATTGGATAATCATGGCGACTTGACAGTAATCGGTAATCAGACTCCGCGTTATCGTTTCAATATCAATTTGGGATTGAGTTGGAAGAACTTTGATGTACGTGCCTTGTTTGAAGGTGTCTTGAAACGTGATTTGTGGCTTAGCAATGAAGTTTTCTGGGGATTCAGCGGTGTATGGAACAGCGCTATCAATGATTACCATGTTGATAATTCTTGGTCAGAAAGTAATCCTAACGCTTATTATCCGGTTCCGACATGGAGTAGTCGTAGTAGACAGACTCAGACAAAGTATCTGCAGAATGCATCTTATATCCGTCTGCGTGATTTGACTATCGGATATACACTTCCGAAGAAATGGCTGGAACCTGTCGGTATTTCTCAGTTGAAGGTCTTCTTCAGTGGACAGAACTTGTGGGAAGCTACAGGCTTGTATAAATATGTAGATCCGGATATGACTGGTAATACTTATCAGAAATCGTCAGATGGTATGGTCGGAACATTGAATTCAGATATGAAGAGTTATCCGTTCTGCCGTTCTTATTCATTCGGTATCAACTTAACATTCTAAAAAGATTTACGATTATGAAGAAAATAACTATATTGACAGGATGTCTGTTTACGATGGCATTGGCTAGTTGTGATTTCTTGGACAGAGAACCATTGGATGCCATCGGTAAGGACCAGTTCTTTACTACAGCCAATGCTACTGCACTGGAGCAATACTGTAACGATTTCTATCCGAAATTGATTGTTGGATATGGAGCCCCTAAGAGTTATGACTGGGGTATGCTGGGTGATGATTTTACAGGTGATGATGTTTTACCATGGGAACGTAATACTACCAGCTTTGGTTTGGCTACGGTTCCTTCAAGTGCTAACGATACTCAGTGGAAATGGGAAAATATCCGTGCATGCAATGATTTTCTAGCTAATTATGAACAGTCTCCGGAAAGTGATGAAGTAAAGCATAAATATGCCGGAATGATTCTTTTCTTCAAGACACTGGATTATTTTAACAAGGTTAAGGCTTATGGCGATGTACCTTGGTTTGAGAATGTGATGAATCCTGGGGATGAAGAAATGTACAAGGCTCGTGATTCTCGTGTATTGGTAATGGACAATATGCTTCGTGATATCAATCAAGCTATTGAATGGTTGCCTAAAAAGACGGATGTTACGTTGATTAGCAAGGATGCTGCGTTGGCCTTGAAAGCACGTATGTGTTTGTTTGAAGGTACTTGGCGTAAATATCATGGTATTGAGAATCCTGAGAAATTCTTGCAGGAAGCATACAGTGCCGCATGTGAATTGATGAAAGCTGAATATGGCTATTCTCTGTATCAGGGAACTAAACCTGGAACAGCTTATCATGAACTGTTCTGTTTAGCTGATCAGTCTACTAATTCGGAAGTCATCTTATCGAAGGCTTATGATCCGGGACTTGATAAAGGTAATAACCTTACCCGTCAGATTTTCGTAGGTGAGACCCCACTTGGTATGAGTAAGAATTGTGCAGATTCTTATTTGTGTGCTACTACAGGACTTCCTATTTCTTTGTGTAACTGCGAAGGGCATACGAAACATACGACTTTGATAGCAGAATTGGCTAACCGTGATCCACGTATGCTGCAGACTACAGCTACTCCTGATGTGACAGATACAGACCATTGTTATTATATGGGAGGAAAGGCTCCTAATATAGCAAATGTTACAGCAACTGGTAATCCGAGTAGATGTTCTACCGGTTATCCGATTGTGAAATTCTATAATGCTGCAGAGTATAGTGCTTCTCACTATCAGGGAACAGAAGATGCTCCTGTGTTCCGTTTAGGTGAAATCATGTTGATTCGTGCGGAAGCTGCTGCTGAATTAGGTACTATCACTCAGACTGATTTGGATGAGACTATCAATAAGTTGCGTGCACGTGTAGGATTCAATCATCCGCTGACACTGAATGTCGGATTTGATGATCCGGTTATTGCTGCTGCATATCCCAATGTTCAGGGAAGCAATCCTAAGTTAATTCGTGAAATTCGCCGTGAACGCCGGATTGAAATGTTCGCGGAAGGTGTACGCTATGACGATATCCGTCGTTGGGCTTGCGGTAATTTGTTGACTGCTCCTCGTTTGGGTATTATCATAGAAGGTGCCGGATATTCAGACGAAGAAATACAAGCACTGAAGGAAACTGTAGGTGTAAACGAAGACGGTGCTTTGACAATTTACGAAAAACGTTATGCCGGTCAGAGTCCGACTCCTGTTTTTGAAGATCCGAAACATTACTTGTCTCCTATTCCTACAGACGAAATCGGTAAAGCACCGAATTTGAAACAGAATCCAGGATGGTGATGTAGCAGATAAATAAATTTGATAGAAAAGATGTCCTAGCAAAAAATGTTGGGACATCTTTTTTTATGTAGCTAAGTTTCGTATCATTAGAATCTAAAATAGTAAAATATGATTATTTCTATCTTGGATTTTTATATTTAATTTGTAAATAAACAGCTATTTACTGACAATTCTTTATACGATGTTTGGCGGTAATTGTCAGTTTTCCTATCTTTGCCACAAAACTTTAAAATTTTAATTTATCTCTTATTATGAAAGGACACATCATTTCGTCTTTCTTTTTGATGGGGATTTTTGCTGCTTGTACTACTACTGTGAAACAGACGGCAGAGCCGGTTGATTACGCAGCCATGGTCAATCCTTTTATTGGTACAGATTTTACGGGAAATACCTATCCGGGGGCTCAGGCTCCTTTCGGTATGGTGCAGTTAAGCCCGGACAACGGGTTAGGTGGATGGAACCGGATTTCCGGATATTATTATCCGGACAGTACGATTGCCAGCTTCAGTCATACACATCTTTCTGGAACTGGCGCAGGCGATTTATATGATATTCCTTTTATGCCTGTAACATTGCCTTACAAAGAAGACAAGGAGAGTGGGTTGGGCATTTATTCCAAATTCTCTCACGCAGAAGAAAAAGCCAGTGCCGGTTATTATCAGGTGAAATTGCAGGATTATGATATCAATGTAGAGTTGACCGCTACGGAACGATGCGGTATCCAACGTTATACTTTCCCGAAAGCACAGGCTGCTGTTATCTTGAACCTGAAACGGGCATTGAATTGGGATTTTACCAATTGTTCTTCCGTTCAGGTAGTAGACTCTTGTACCATCGAAGGCTATCGTTTCTCTGAAGGATGGGCGAGAGACCAGCATGTCTATTTCCGTACCCGTTTCTCCAAACCGTTCAAATCTGTTCAGATGGACAGTACGGAAGTGAAGCTGAAAGGTCAGAAAGTCGGCATGGCATATGTGGCTCAATTCAATTTTGATACCCAAGCCGGTGATCAGCTTGTATTGGCTACCTCTCTTTCAAGTGTCAGTGCTGAGGGGGCAGCGAAAAATCTGCAGGCAGAAGCTCCACACAATGATTTCGACCGTTATGTAACTGAAGCCAAGGCTGAATGGAACAAACAGTTGGGTAAGATTGAAGTACAGGGCAATGATGCCGATGACAAGGTGAAATTTTATACAGCCTTGTATCACAGTATGCTTGCTCCGACTATCTTCAGTGATGTAGACGGTTCTTATCGGGGTGCCGATAAACAGATTCATCAGACAAACGGATGGGTGAATTACAGTACTTTTTCTTTGTGGGATACCTATCGTGCTTCTCACCCGTTGTTTACTTATACCGAACCGGAACGTACCAATGACATGATTAAGACGTTCCTGGCCTTTTATGAGCAACACGGACGTTTCCCGTTGTGGCCGTTGTGGGGAGCGGAAACCGAAATGATGATCGGTTATCATGCAGTACCGGTAATTGTAGATGCTTATTTGAAAGGTATCGGTGATTTCGACGCTGAAAAGGCATTGGAAGCTTGTGTAGCATCAGCTGATATGGATAGTTATCGTGGAGTAGGTCTCTATAAGAAATACGGTTACATACCTTATAACTCTGCCATCAAAGGCGAAGAAAACTGGTCGATGTCCAAATCTCTGGAATATGCTTACGATGATTACTGTATTGCCCGCATGGCCGAAAAGATGGGAAAGACAGACATTGCCAAGCGTTTCTATGACCGTTCTCAGAATTATCGCAAACTCTTCAATCCGGAAACCGGGTTCATGCAGCCGAAGGATGATAAGGGAAAATTCATTCCTGATTTCAATCCGGATGATTACACTGAATACATCTGCGAAAGCAATGCCTGGCATTATCTCTGGTCTGTACAGCAGGACCCGAAAGGTCTGATGGAATTGCTGGGGGGACAAGACAAGTTTGAAGAGAAACTGGACAGCATGTTTACGCATCATCCGGCATCCGATGAAGAACTTCCGATATTCAGTACCGGAATGATTGGTCAGTATGCACACGGCAATGAACCTAGTCATCATGTAATTTATCTGTATAACCTGACACGCAGTCCGTGGAAGACACAACAGTATGTCGCTAAGGTAATGCAGGAACTTTACCTGAACGAACCGGGTGGTATCTGTGGTAACGAAGACTGCGGACAGATGTCGGCATGGTATGTCTTCAGTGCGATGGGATTTTATCCGGTAGACCCGGTAAGCGGTCAGTATGAAATGGGTACACCGCTCTTCCCGGAACTGAAACTGCATCTCAATAACGGAAAGACCTTTACCGTCCTGGCTCCGAATGTAAACAAACAGAATATCTATGTACAGTCTGTCAAGGTGAACGGACAGGTCTACGACAAGACCTACCTGACTCACCAGCAGATTATGGATGGTGCGACCGTTGAATTTGAAATGGGTCCTCAACCGAAAAAATAAATTGATTCTCTGGAAAAACAGTTATGAAGAAGACATTCAAACACTATAAAAATCGGGCAGTTCGCTACTTTTCTGTTCTTTTGGTAGCAGGAGGCTGGTTGGCTGCCTGTGCACCGGCCGAACAGACTACGGTGGATTACACCGTTTATGTGGACCCGTTCATCGGACCCGGCGGACACGGACATACTTTCCCGGGACCGGTTGTTCCGCGGGGTATGATACAACCTGGTCCGGATACCCGTCTCTATGATTGGGATTCCTGTTCCGGTTATTATTATAACGATTCGACTATCAATGGTTTTTCTCATAACCGTTTGAGCGGTACAGGGTGTTGCGATTACGGCGATGTCCTGTTGATGCCGACGGTAGGAGAGCAACGTTATGAACCGACTGGTTCGGCCAGTCAGCAGATGGCCTATTGTTCTGCTTTCTCACACGAAAAGGAAGTGGCTGTGCCGGGATATTATTCCGTATTTCTGGACCGTTATCAGGTACAGGCGGAACTGACCTCGACTACTCGTGCCGCTATTCATCGTTATACCTTCCCGGAAAGTACCGAAGCCGGTTTTATCCTCGATTTGGATTATAGCCTCCAGCGGCAGATTAATCGGGATATGGTGATTGAAATCCTGAACGATTCTACTATCCAAGGCCATAAGCGGACTATTTACTGGGCATTCGACCAGCCGATTTATTTCTATATGCAGTTCTCGAAGCCTTTCACTACCCATACATTAGTGACCGATTCGGCTGCGTTGGACAAAGGAGGTGAACTTTTGCCGCAGATGAAGGCTTTGCTCCGTTTTGACCGTACCCAAGCCGATGAACAGGTGTTGGTAAAAGTTGGTCTGTCTTCTGTAGACGCGGCAGGTGCAAAGGCCAATGTGGAAACCGAAATTCCTGACTGGAATTTTGATAAGGTACGGCAGGCGGCTCATGAGGCTTGGAATAAGGAACTGGCTGCCATTGATGTGAAGACAACCTTGGATGACCATCGGACCATCTTCTATACCGGTATGTACCATGCCATGATTGCACCGACGGTATTTACAGATGTCGATGGACGTTACTTTGGTATGGACCATCAGATTCATCAGGTAGAACCTGGAGAAGAGTATTATACCATCTTCTCGTTGTGGGATACCTTCCGTGCCGTTCATCCGTTGCTTTCCATTATTCGTCCGGAACTGAACGAGGCCTTTATCCGTTCGTTGATTAAGAAGAGCGAAGAAGGAGGTATCTTCCCGAAATGGGATATGGCTTCCAATTATACAGGTACCATGATTGGTTATCACGCTGTTTCGCTGATTGCGGATGCCTATACCAAAGGTTACCGGAATTTCGATGTACAAAAAGCTTACAAGGCTTCGCTTCGGGCAGCAGAATACGATACCACAGGTATCAAATGTCCGGACTGGATGATTCCGTATGTCATGCCGAAAGCCCGTTATTACAAGAACACAATCGGCTATGTACCTTGCGACAAGGATAACGAAGCGGTGGCCAAGGCATTGGAATATGCTTACGATGACTGGTGTATCGCTGTTCTGGCTAAGGAACTGGGCGATTCGGCCAACTATCAGAAATACCAGAACTTTGCCAAGGGGTATCAGACCTATTATGACAAGCAGACGGGGTTCATGCGTGGACTGGATTCGCAACGGAAATGGCGCGAACCGTTCAATCCGAATGCTTCCAATCATCGGAATGATGATTATTGCGAAGGAAATGCCTGGCAATGGAGTTGGTTTGTTCCGCACGATCCGGAAGGGTTGATGGAACTGGTAGGTGGACGTGATGAGTTTGTGCGTAAGTTGGATGAACTCTTTACAACCGACGCAAAACTGGAAGGAGAAGAAGTTTCTGCGGATATTTCCGGACTGATTGGTCAGTATGCACATGGTAACGAACCAAGTCACCATATCACGCATTTCTATAATTATGCGGGCTATCCGTCGAAGACTCAGGAACTGGTGGATAAGGTGTTGCAAACTCTTTATTTTGATGATCCGAATGGACTGTCAGGTAATGAAGATTGCGGACAGATGTCTTCCTGGTATATATTGAATGCCATGGGATTCTATCAGGTATGTCCGGGTAATCCGGTTTATTCCATCGGTCGTCCGCTTTTCGATGAGGTGACGATTCATTTGCCGAACGGTAAGGACTTCCGGATTCAGGCAAAAAACAATTCATTGAAAAACAAATATGTGAAGTCGGCTGTACTGAACGGAAAAGTTTTGGAGAAACCTTTCTTTACACACCAGGAACTGGTAGAAGGCGGTACATTGGTTTTCGAAATGACAGATCAGCCTGCTGAATGGAATTCAATTAAATAAACAATAGACGCTATGAAAAAATTATTCATGTTAGCATGTTTGCTGTCTTTGGCTCTTTGGGTGAAGGCGGCAAAGGATTACACCCAGTATGTCAATCCGATGATGGGTACTGAGTCAACTTTCGAGTTGTCTACAGGAAATACGTATCCGGTCATAGCTATGCCGTGGGGAATGAATTTCTGGACTCCCCAGACAGGTAAGATGGGCGATGGCTGGCAGTATATGTACACGGCTACCA